>DATNAI010000288.1:0-15500 GCA_035572875.1 Castellaniella sp.
GCACTCCCCCGCCCGGCCGGTCCGGGTAAAATCGGGCACTGTCAATAGGAACCCCTGCCGTGCCCGAACTGAAAAACGACGTCTTCCTGCGCGCGCTGTTGCGCGAACCGGTCCCGTATACTCCCATCTGGATGATGCGCCAGGCGGGCCGGTATCTGCCGGAATACCGCCGCACCCGCGAACAGGCAGGTTCATTCATGAATCTGGCGCAGAGCCCGGAACTGGCCTGCGAAGTCACGCTGCAGCCGCTACGTCGCTTCGGTTTGGACGCGGCCATCCTTTTTTCGGACATCCTGACGGTTCCTGATGCCATGGGGCTGGGCCTGCACTTCGTCGAAGGCGAGGGACCACGCTTCGCCCGCCCGCTGCGCGACGAAGCTGCAATCGCGGCACTGCGGCCGCCCGACCTCGATAGACTGCGTTACGTGTTCGACGCTGTCTCGCTTATCCGCCGCGAGCTCGGGGGCGCGGTACCGCTCATCGGCTTCTCCGGCAGTCCGTGGACGCTCGCCTGCTACATGGTTGAAGGCGCGGGCAGCTCCGACTACCGCCAGATCAAGACGCTGATGTACCAGCGCCCCGACCTGCTGCACCGGTTGCTCGAAACCAACGCACAGGCGGTGCAAGCCTACCTGAATGCCCAGATCCAGGCCGGCGCGCAGGCAGTGATGATCTTTGACAGCTGGGGCGGCGTCCTGGCTGACGGGCTGTTCCAGCAGTTTTCCCTGCACCATACCCGTCGGGTCCTCGACGGCCTCGTGCGCGAATCCGATGGCCGGCGGATACCGAGCATCGTGTTCACCAAAGGGGGCGGGCAATGGCTGCCCGACATGGCCCGGCTCGGCTGTGATGCCATCGGGCTGGACTGGACCACAAACCTGGCCGCCGCCCGTCGCACGACCGGGGATGGCATGGCGCTTCAGGGCAACCTGGATCCGATGGCGCTGTTCGGCGGCGAAACGGCCGTCCGCGAGCAGGCACGGCGGGTCCTGGCGGACTTCGGGCCGGTCGGGTCGGGCGGACACGTCTTCAATCTGGGACACGGCATCTCACAGTTCACCCCCATCGAGGCCGTCTCTGCCCTGGTGGACGAGGTCCACTCTGCCAGCCGGGCTTACCATAACGCCTGACACCCGCACAACCGCGTCTGTCCATGTGCTTATGCACAATTTTTAGGAGCTCAGGGTTTACCTTGATAATTCGAGAATCGTTATCGGATATTTTTGTAGATCATTGATTCGCATGAATAATATCGCGATTCCCACCAGTCCACGATAGGCTTGACGATTCGATCGAGTTGAGGCAGAAGCAATTGGTCCCCCATTCTCCACAAAGTTATCCACAGGCGGCTGCCGGGCACACGACATGACGGTCTATCTCGCGGTCGCACTGGACGTGCCGCTGCCCGGCTTGTTCGACTACAGCCACGCCATCCCCCTGGCGCGCGGCGTGCGGGTTCAGGTCATGTTCGGCCGTCGCGCCATGGTGGGTATGGTCTGGGAAACCCGGAGCCAGCCGGAAGTCGCACCCGACCGTATCAAACCCATCGTCGCCGTGCTGGACGATTTGCCGCCGCTGCCTGACGACTGGCTGCGCCTGGCCGACTTTGCAGCCCGTTACTACCATCGCCCGCTTGGCGAAGTCCTGCTCCCCGTGCTGCCCCCTCCGCTGCGCAAATCCTCGGCCTACAACGGGACCCGCGCCGCCGGCGGCCCTGTCCGTCGAGCGGATCGGGCCGACCAGCGGCGCGGCCGGCCGCAGGCCGCCCCGTCCAGAAAAGCTGCCGTCCTCCCTATCGGCCCGGATGTGGACCGCCTCGACGCACCCGCGTCTCGATGGGCGGCCCCGCCGGCCGAAACCGCAATACCTACGCTGACGCCAGGCCAGGACCAGGCCCTCCGGGAGCTGCACACACTGTTGGAAGCGGGGCACGGGGTGGCATTGCTGCATGGCATCACGGGCAGCGGCAAAACGGAACTGTATCTGCGCTTGGCGCAACGGGTGCTGCGCCAAGGGCGTCAGGTGCTGCTGCTGGTTCCGGAAATCAACTTGACACCTCAGCTCGAGCGCATGGTGCGCGATCGGTTGCAGCACGACTCCTTGCACGCGGATGCCCGCGCCGCAGGCCGTCCCCCAAGCGGGGCAACCGCCGCCATTCGTACGCCAGCCACAGATCCCTTGGCTGTCATGCACAGCCGGCTCTCCGAAGGAGAGCGTCTGCGCGCGTGGCTGCGCATTGCCCGTGGTCAGGCCGACATCCTGTTGGGCACGCGGCTGGCGCTGTTTACCCCCATGCCCCGCCTCGGGCTCATCGTGGTCGATGAGGAACACGACGCCTCGTACAAACAGCAGGAAGGGCTGCGGTACTCGGCGCGCGACCTCGCCATCTGGCGCGCGCATGACTTGGGCATTCCTGTGGTGCTGGGGTCCGCCACGCCGTCACTGGAGAGCTGGCGGCATGCCCAACGCGGCCAGTATCGCTACCTGTCGCTCCCCGAGCGAGCCCAGGCACAGCCGCTGCCGGAAATCCGCCTGGTGGACACCCGCCGTGCCAAGCTGGAGCAGGGTTTCAGCCCCCAACTGCTGGAAGCCCTGGAAGCCCGGCTGGCGCTCGGCGAGCAGAGCCTCGTCTTCCTGAACCGGCGTGGCTATGCCCCGGTACTGCGGTGCCCGTCTTGCGGCTGGGTCAGCCAGTGCCGGCGCTGCACGGCGCACACGGTATTGCACCGGCATGCCGGCGGGCGCCATAGCCTGCAGTGCCACCACTGCGGCGATGCCCAGCCCGTCCCGCGCGCCTGCCCGCAATGCGGCGACCCGGACATACAGCCCATCGGGCGTGGCACGCAGAGGATCGAAGAATTCCTCGCGGAGCGCTTCCCCCAGGCGCGGGTACTGCGCATCGACGCCGACGCCACACGCCGCAAGGGCAGCGCACAGATTCTGTTCAATCAGGTTCACACGGGTCAGGCGGACATCCTGGTGGGGACCCAGATGGTGTCCAAGGGACATGACTTTGCGCGCTTGGGCCTGGTCGGGGTCCTCAACGCCGACGCGATGCTGTTTGCACAGGACTTTCGCGCTCCGGAGCGCCTGTTCGCACAACTGATGCAGGTGGCCGGCCGCGCGGGCCGCCGTACCGGCGGCGCCGAGGTGCTCGTCCAGACGGATTACCCGGACCAGACCGTGTACCAGGCGCTGCGAATCCATGACTACGCGCATTTTGCTCGCCACACTCTGGCGGAACGGCAAGAGCTGGGACTGCCGCCGTTCTCCGCCCAGGCCCTGCTGACAGCCCAGGCAGCGCAACTCCAGACGTCGCTTGATTTTCTCCAGGCGGTGCGCACCCGTGCACTGGCCCTGCCCGAGGCGGCAACGATACGGCTGTATGACGCCGTGCCGCTGCGCATCGTGCGGGTGGCTCGGATCGAGCGGGCGCAGCTTCTGATGGAATCTGACAGTCGCGCGGCGCTGCATGGCTTCTTGCGCGCACTGTTGCCGCAGATCGACGCGCCCGCCGAAGGCCGTGCCCTGCGCTGGGCGATCGAAGTCGACCCCCAGGAGATCTGAAGTGACGCAGATTCCACCCTATGCATTCGGCGCATCCGGCACGGACGCCGATCATGGTGCCCGCCGTGCCGCGCCGCTGCGAGCGGTGCTTCCGGCCGGCACCACTGTGGACCCAAGCCTGAACCCACGCCAGCGTGAGGCCGTGCTGTATCTGGACGGCCCCTGCCTGGTGCTCGCGGGCGCGGGCAGCGGCAAGACCCGCGTCATTACCCAGAAGATCGCCTATCTGCTGAGAGAATGCAGCTATCCGGCGCGCCAGGTGGTGGCACTGACGTTCACCAACAAAGCCGCGCGCGAAATGAACGAGCGCGTCCGATCACTGGTCAACCCACAGTGGCTGCGCGGGCTCACGGTAGGCACGTTCCATTCCCTCGGGTTGCGGTTCCTGCGAGAAGAATACGCCACAGCCGGACTGAAGCAGGGGTTTTCCATTCTGGACGCCCACGACGCGCAGGCGCTGGTCCAGGAGCTGCTGGCCACCACGGACCGGGCGCGCCTGCGCGCCGTCCAGCAGGCCATCTCCCTCTGGAAAAACGCGCTCCTGGACCCGGACGGCGCTGCCCGCGCAGCGCGTGATGCCAACGAGGCCGAAGCGGCCCGCGTCTACCATAGCTACCAGGCGACCCTGAAAGCCTATCAGTCCGTCGATTTCGATGATCTGATCCGGCTGCCGGCGCAGCTCCTGGCCGGCGACTCGCCGCTGCGTACCCGATGGCAGTCCCGTGTTCAATACCTGCTGGTCGACGAATACCAGGACACCAACGTCTGTCAGTATCAAATGGTGCGCCTGCTCTGTGGCGACCGGGCCATGTTGACGGCCGTGGGGGACGACGACCAGGCGATCTATGCCTGGCGCGGAGCCACCTCCGAAAACCTGGGGCAGCTCGCCCGCGACTACCCCCAATTGCGGCTGATCAAGTTGGAGCAGAACTACCGCTCCGTCCAGCGCATCCTGCACGCCGCCAATCAGGTCATCTCCCACAACCCCAAGACCTTCGAGAAAACGCTGTGGTCGGAGCTGGGCCTCGGCGATCCCATCCGGGTCACGCCCATGGATTCGGATCTGGTCGAGGCCGAATCGATCGCCATGCGCCTGTCGGCCGCTCGCTTCGAGCGCCAAGCGCAATGGAAGGACTTCGCTGTCCTCTATCGCGGCAATCACCAGTCGCGCGTCATGGAACAGGCGCTGCGGACCTTGCGCATTCCATATACCGTATCGGGTGGTCAAAGCTTCTTCGACAAGGCCGAAGTCCGCGACGTGCTGGCCTGGCTACGGCTGATCGCCAACGAGGACGAGGATCCCGCATTCATCCGCGCCGCCACCACGCCGCGGCGCGGCATCGGCCAGGGAACCCTTCAGGCGCTGGGCGCGGAGGCGGCCCGCCGCAATGTGTCGCTCTTCACGGTTGCTTCGAAAGTCACCGAGACCATCCTTCCGGCCGCCCGCCAACGCCAGGCCGTACAGGACTTTGTCGCAATCATCCAGAACTTCCAGGTCCGGGCCCAGAGCCGAGGCACATCGGCCGGCGCCAATGGGGAGACCCCCGATGGAGCCGCCCGCGTCCTGGACGACCTGCTCACAGCAGTCGACTACGAACGCCACCTGTACGACCTGCTGGACGACCGCCAGGCGCAGTCGCGCTGGACCAACGTACTGGAACTCCTGGACTGGCTCAAGCGCAAAGCGGGCGAAGAGGACATGACCCTGCTGGAACTGGTCCAGCACGTGGCGCTGGTCACCATGCTCGAGCGATCAGAGGACGACGAGCCCGACGCTGTCAAATTGTCGACGCTGCATGCCTCCAAAGGACTGGAATTTCCCTATGTGTACCTGATCGGCGTGGAAGAAGGACTGCTGCCCCACCGGGGCGGTACAGACGAAGGCGACGACGGCGAGGCGGCCGCCCAGGTGCGCCGCATCGAGGAAGAGAGGCGCCTCATGTATGTCGGCATTACACGCGCTCAGCGCACGCTGCAGGTGAGCTGGTGCCGCAAACGGCGGCGGGGGCGCGATGATACCGCCTGTGAGCCGTCGCGGTTCATTGCCGAGATGGGGCTACAGGCGGAGCCGTCCGCGGCTCCCGCCGACATGGACCCCGATCGGACGCTGGGGCTTCTAAAGGCGCTGCTGAAGAAATAGAAAGCCCGGCCCGACCTCCTGCGGGGATCGGGCCGGGCCGGGCCGCGCGGGCCGCCCAACTTACCAGGGCGTACGGCTGTACCGCTGGTCCCGCGAGCGCGCTTCGGCCTGCGCATTGATGGCGTCAGCCACGAAATGTCCGGTCGCCCGCACCGCCCGACGCAATCCGCGCCCGAGGACCTTGATGCCCTGGCTGATCGGCAGCGGATGCGGGGCATTCAGCAGGACGGAACTGTAGGCGCGCTCCAGCGCGTCGGACAGTAATATGGATTGGTGAGCGGACGTGTAAATCATGGCTGACTCCTGTTTCAGAAGCATCGAAAATTCGATATCTGAATTATAGGGTTTACCCTAGTATTAAGCTAGGTGTTTACCCTAATACGAGAAATCTTCCGCCCCTTGCCAAAGAAGTGTGGTGAAAACACAAGACCGCCGCCCGCCGGGCTATCTTCCCGCCTCGTCGCGAGACGTCAGAGTCCACATCCGGCGGCGGCCGGCGCCCGTCAGACCTTCCGCATCAGGCTTCCGTCGAGCTCCTCCAGGCTTCGGCAGCCCAGGAGCCCCAGCGTCCGGTGCAGGTCCGTGCGCAGCAAATCCAGCACATGGTTGACGCCTGGTTCCCCCCCGGCCCCCAGCCCGAAAAGCGTCGCACGTCCCAGCAGCACGGCATTCGCCCCCAGAATGATCGCCTTCAGGATGTCCGTGCCACGCCTGAAGCCGCTGTCCAGCATCACCGCCATGTCGGCACCCACAGCTTCGCGCACTTCAGGCAGTATCTCCATGGGGGACACCGCATGGTCGAGCTGCCGCCCCCCGTGGTTGGACAGCACGATGCCGTCCACTCCAAAATCCCTGGCCCGCCGGGCTTCTTCGACGGACAGAATGCCCTTCAGAATGAGTTTGCCCTTCCACTCGTCACGCAGCCATTGGATATCCTGCCAGTTCAGCGACGGCATGTGCTGCTTGCCGATCTCGGCTGCGGCACCTTGCGGCGAAATCCCGCCCGGGGGCAGCAGGTCACCCAGGTTCTTGAAGGTCGGCAGGCCGTCGGGGACCAGCACATCCAGCATCCAGCGCGGACGGCGCAGCACGTTCAACTTGTTGCGCCAGTTCAGGACCAGCGGCGCCGAGTAGTTGCGTGCATCCCATTCGCGATTGCCATAAATGGCGCTGTCCGTGGTCACCGCGATGGTGTCGTAGCCTGCGGCGGCACAGCGTGCGACCAGATCCCGGACGAATTGCCGGTCGCGGAAGAAGTAGATCTGCATCCAGGGCCAGCCGCCCGGCACACCGGCGATGTCTTCCATCGATACGGTAGACACGGTGCTGAGCGCGAAGGGAATGCCCTGCGCCGCCGCAGCGCGCGCGAGCTTCAGGTCGCCGTCCCTGGTCACCATGCCGTTGAAGCCCGTGGGACCGATGATCACCGGCATCTCGATCCTTCGGCCAAAGAGCTGCGCGCCGATGTCGCGGACGCTGACGTCCGTCAACGTCCTGGGCGTGAAGCGGTAGCCGTCGAACACGGCCCGATTGTTGGCCAGGCTCACCTCGTCGTCCGCCCCGCCGTAGATGTATTCGAACACGAAGTTCGGCACGCGCCGGCGGGCAATGCCGGCAAGCTCGGTGATGTTGCGCGCCTCGCGATAGCCGCGCCAGGGAAATAAACGTCTCTTCATCGCTCGTCCAACAGACTGACGTCATCGACGTCGAACAGACTCAAGCGGACCGTGTCCGCCTCCGACTCCAGCCCAGTAACCGCCGCCGCGGGATGGATCACTACTTGCGGATATCGGCCACATTGAAAACGTCATCCAGCATGGGGTTATAGACAAACCCCTTGATGTCCTTTTGCAGGCCGACCAGGTAGTTGTCCTGATACAGATAAACGTATACGGCGTCCTTGATCGCCTGCTTCTGGACCTGTTTGTAGAGCGCCATCCGCCGGTCCGGATCGCTGGAGGCCGCCGCTTCCGCCAGCCACTGGTCCATCCGGGGATTGGAATAAAACGAGCGATTGCCGGCGAGCCCGCCCTTGTCCGACTGGAACCAGTAGTTGGTGAACATATACGGGTCCGCAAAATCCGGCCCCCAGTCCCCGATGGAGATATCGAAATTGCCCTGATCCAGATGGTCGCGCAGCGTGGCATTGGTCATCTTTTCGAGCTTGACCGGGATACCGACCGCCGCCAGGTTCGCCTGGATCGTCAGCGCAATCGGCTCCCAGGCCGGGCGACGTATGGAATAGCGCAACAACAGCGGCTCCTCCACCCCGCCGGCCTTGGCCACTTCCGCCTTGGAGCGGGAAATGTTCCGCGCCGGCAGCGGCAGGCCCGTGTCGTAGCCCCAGAGGCCCTCGGGCACCGGCCCGCGAGTCTGCGTAACCTGACCCATCATGATGCCATCGACGATCCCCTTGTAGTCGATCGCATCTACGATGGCGCGACGCAGGCCGGCATTCTTCAACGCCCCTCTGGCATTGTTGAGGTAGAGGTAGGTCACCCGAAACGAAGGAAACTTCCCGACCCGCACGGACGGGTCCTTCTCCAGTTCCTTCAACTGGTCCACCGGCAGGTCGGCCGCGATATCCAGATCGCCCTTTTGCAACTGCTGGCGGCGCTTCGAGGCGTCGGGCACGATACGCACCACGAATTTCGTCAACTCCGGCTTTTTCGAACCGGCGTAGTGCGAGTTACGCGACATGACCAACGAGCTGCCCCTCGTCCAGGTCGCGAGCTGGTAGGGACCCGAACCCGCCGTATGGCCTGCCAGCCAGGTATCGGCGTCCGGCCGGGCCATGGCCTGAGGATTCACGATGGCGGCACCGTCGTTGGCCAACGTGCTCAGGAACGGTGCAAAGGGATTCTTCAGGGTGAAGCGAACGGTGTGCGCATCGACCGCCTCGACGGTCATGTCGGGCGGGAAGGCTTCGGAGGGCCCCGCCCCTTTGTCCAGAAGCCGCTCAAAGGACAGCTCCACGGCCCGTGCGTCGACCGGAGAGCCGTCCGCGAACCGCTGATCGTCCTTCAGCACGAAGGTCCAGACGAGGTTGTCGTCCGAAACCTTCCAGCTCCTGGCCAGATCGCCTTCGACCTCCGTCGAGCCACGACCCTTTTCCTGCCTGTACTGCATGAGCCGCTGATAAGCCGGAAACACCACGGTCCAATCATTGTTGTCGATCGTGACGGCGGGATCCAGAGTCTGCGGATCGGCCGCTTTGCCCACCACCAACGTATCGGGCGACGTGGCCGCCAGCGCCGGCCCCGTCCCGATACAGGCCAGGACGCCCACCACCCCCGCCACCAGTCCACGGTACAGATTCAACGTTCGACTGACGCGCATGTCGCCTCCTCCTCGTCCTGGTTTTATCGTTATGGCATGCGCCGCCACCTCGCGGACGGCAATGGAAGGTTACAGCACCTGAACGACCGGGTCATCCGGGATCGCAGTGGCTGTCCGTGCCTCCGACTATTCTTTCACCTGCGGGTCGGCCGATACTGATAGGTCACATCCCGCAATTTCCCGATAATATGAGCCTGCGTCACGCGGGGTGGAGGCCACCAGCACCAGCCGGCGCACGTCCCAGCCCACCGGACGCGGGGCAGGCAACGCCGCAAGATCCTCGGGACCCGCCTGACGAAGCAGCGATACGTGAGGCCTGAAGGGACCGTCGACCGCGTCGAATCCCAGCCGGGACAAGGCCCGCGCCAAAGCGGCATGCATCCGGGCCAGCCACGGAACGCAAGCAGACGGCCCCGCCCAGATAATGCGCGGACCGCGAAAACGACCATAGCAGTCCAGGCTGAGCGAGCCGCCCAGCCATGGGCGGGCATGCAACACCGCCTGCAGCTCGGGGACACGATCGTCCGGAACCTGGCCCAGGAATGCCAGCGTCAGGTGAAATGTGTCGGGCCGCATCATGCGCCCCCCGCACAGATGCTGCGCATGCTGCGCCCAGCGCGCCAGTTCGTTTGCGACGGCCGGGTCGGGCCACAAAGCAAAGAAAAGTCGGCTGGCCATCTTCATCCCCCTGGATTTCGCGGCACCCGCGGCCCAATGCGCGCCCCCCGCCACCCTCGGCGTGTGTCGCCGCCTTCAGGCCGCAACGCCTGCGGCGGGGACCGCCGGCACGTGCAGCCCGATCACGGTCCACCCCGCCTCGGGCCGTAAGGGCTGCTCCTGCGTGAAGGGCAGCGCATAGCCCTTGGGGTTCAGCGCAAACAGAGGAAACACGGTGCGCGGCGACCCCTGCCCGCAGTATTGATCGAAATCGAAAGAGTCGGTCAACCGCGTCGCTTTGAGCTGCGCGCCTTCCAGCAGCAACGTGGACAGCTTCCAATAGCCCAGTCCGGAGCCAAACAGCGTACGCCCGCGGTACTCCGGGTCCAGTGCGTGCTTTTCGGAGGCATCTCCCGCATCCGAGCGGGGCAGGCTGAACACGTGATGCTTGCCATATTCGTCGCGTCCGCGCACCACGATGAGCTGGTTCAGGTGGTCGCGCGCGCCCAGCGCCAGCAGCCGGCCCAACCCGCCGGTATCCAGATTCAGATGCGCATGCTCGGAGACCGGGCTGCCGTAGTAAGTGGGCAATCCTTGCATGCGGGCCTTGGCCAGGCTATACCAGTCGCTGTCGCAAAGCCTCACCGGCACGCCCTGCTCCTGCAGCGTCTGCCCGATCGCCCGGGCCACAGGGTTGGCACCCACGATCAGGAACCCCACGGGATCCGGCTCGGTCGCTCGCAGTAATTTCGCCACCGGCCGCGCAGTCAGGCTTTGCCAGATCACCGAACCGATGATGACCACAAAGGTCAGCGGCAGCAGTTGCTCCGCATGCGGCACGCCGAAATCCTGCAGCCGGATGGCGAACAGGGCCGACACGGCCGCGGCCACGATGCCGCGGGGCGAAATCCAGGCCAGCAGCGCCCGTTCCCTCCATTTCAGCGGGGAGCCCCAGGTCGAGAACAGCACCTTCAGCGGTCGCGCCACCCAGAACATGACGGCCAGCACCAGGCCCGCCTTCCACCCAAGATCGGCGAGCGATCCCAGGTCCATTCGGGCCGCCAGCAGGATGAACAGGCCCGACAGCAAGAGCTGGCTGAGCGTCTCCTTGAACTCCAGAATGTCGCCCACGGGCACACCGGGTTGGTTCGCCAGCCAGATGCCCAGGATCGTCACCGCCAGCAGGCCTGATTCGCCATGGATGGCATTGGAGCCGCTGAAGGTCGCAAAGACCACGGCCAGGACAGACAGGTTGAGCAGCGAATCGGGCAGCCAGTTGCGCCGCAGCGCGGTGCTGGCCAGCCAGCCGGATACCGCCCCGGCCACGCAACCGGTCAGCAGCGTGATGCCGAACACCCACATCGCACGGCTCCAGTCATGCGTGGAGCGCAAGGCCACCATGAACTGGAACGCCAGCACCGCCAGCAATGCGCCAATCGGGTCGATCAGGATGCCTTCCCAGCGCAATGCATGCGCCACGGGCGCCACCGGCCGCACCGTCTTGAGCAACGGGGCGATCACTGTGGGACCGGTCACGGCGGTGATCGCGCCAAACAGGAATGCCAGGTCCCATGGAAAGCTCATCACCCAATGCGTGGTCACCGTCGTCACGCCCCACGTAATCAGCGTACCCACCGTCACCAGGCGGCGCACGACCTGCTTGAGTTCGCGGATCTGGTGGAACTGCAGCGTCAGGCTGCCTTCGAAAAGAATCACCGCCACCGACAACGAGATGAAGGGAAAGAGCAGTTCGCCAAACAGGTCGTCCGGATCCAGCCAGTGTTCCAGCGGACCCACCGCAAGCCCGCCCAGCAACAGGAACAGAATGGCCGGCATGCGCAGCTTCCAGGCGACCCACTGGGCCGCCATTGCCAGCACGCCGATGCCGGCGATCACCAATTCCGGGCTAAGCGTCATGTCGTTTCCCTCTTGAAGCCATGGCGTCCCGCCACCAGGCGCGCCAACCGCGGCTTCGGATCCTGCCCCAGCTTTTGAGCAACCCATAGGATAAATGCGTCTTTTCCTGGCCCACGGGTATCTCGGCCTGGACTCGCATCCAGGACGACTTGGCGTAGCCCAGCCGCTGATCCGGATAGACGCTGCGATGGCCGATGATGAGATACGCCGCAATGGCCGCGCCCGCTACATAGACCGTACCGGTCGCGCCCCCAAACAGTTCCACGCCCATCAATATCGCAGCCAGCGGCGTGTTCGAAGCGGCCGCCACGACGGATACCAGCCCCACGGCGGCGCCCAGTGCGGGGCTGATGCCGAACAGGTGCGCAAAGGCATTGCCCGCCACCGCCCCGATCACGAACTGCGGGGTGACGATCCCGCCGTAGAACCCGGACCCCAGCGTAATGGCCACCAGCAGCGTCTTCCAGAAAAACCCCAAGTATGGCATCGCCTCGCCGCTGAGTGCGCGATCCATGAGCGGCAGGCTCAGTCCCAGATAGTCGGTCGGAATGACCGTCACCAGCAGCGCAAGGAGCAGGCCACCCCCCACCGGCATCCACGGAGGCCAGACGGCGTACCGGTCCTGGAACCGGTGGCAGGCGTTGCGCACGGCGTAGATCATGTCCACGAAAACGCGCGCCACCAGGCCGCACAGCATGCCGATCAGAATCGTGCGCAGGAACAGCGACTCGGAAAACGCCGGCAGTGCATCCATGAAATAGTATTGATAGGGAATTCCCATCCGCTTGCTGACTTGGAACGAAGTCACGCCGGCCACCAGGGCGGGAAACAGGAAATCATGCCGGATGCGTCCAATGATGAGCATCTCCACCCCGTAGATCGCTCCGGCAATGGGTGTCCCGAACACGCTGGCGAATCCGGCGCTCACCCCGCACGCCACGAGGCGCTGGCGCAATTCGGCGTTCAGCCCGAAGAGCCGCCCCACCACGGCCGCCAGCGACGCGCCAATGTGCGAGCAAGGGCCTTCCTTGCCCGCCGAGCCGCCGCTGGCCAAAGTGATGATGGCGGCCACGGGCTTGATCCACAGCGTGCGCCACGGCATGCGTCCGGACTGTTCGTGTACGGCCGCGAAGATGGAATCCTTCAGGCCGGAGGTTTCCAGCACGCGATATCCGGGCCCCATCAACAGGCCATTGGCCAGTCCCGCGAACGGCAGGGTGAGCCAATAGGCCCACGCCGGCATCAGCAGTGAGCGATCCGTCATGTAGAACAATGCCCGCAGGAACACACTGGTGCCGAGTCCCACCACCAGCCCCGTGAGCGAGGCAAGCACCAGCCACTGCACCACCGTGGCCAGCATGACAGCGGGTTCCAGCCAATCGATGCGGGGCATGTGCGGCCGTTTCATGAAGTCATCAAGTTTTTTCTAGGGTGATCCCGGAGTTGCAAGCACATGGAGCCTTGCTACCATGCGGGTCTACAACAGAGAGCCGAAGAGGGGTTTTTATCATGTCAATCGCAAAATGGCTGGCCACCGTCATCATGGCCGCGGCTGCGGTCGCGGCCGGCCCGACGCACGCTGCAACCAAGTTCATCAACATCCTGACAGGGGGACAAAGCGGGGTCTATTATCCGCTGGGAGTCGCGCTCTCGCAGATCTACAACAAGCATATCCCCGATGCCAAATCCACAGCGCAGGTCACCAAAGCCTCGGCCGAGAACATGAACCTGCTTCAGGCAGGTCGGGGCGAACTCGCGTTTGCACTGGCGGACACGGTGTCCGACGCATACAACGGCAACGCCGAAGCCGGATTCAAGGCGCCGCTGAAGAAGCTGCGCGGCATGACGGCCACCTACAACAACTACATCCAGATCGTGGCCAATGCCGATTCGGGCATCAAGACTCTCGCGGATCTGAAAGGCAAGCGCATCTCCGTGGGGGCGGCCCGGTCGGGCACTGAACTCAACGCCCGCGCCGTCCTGAAGGCGGCGGGCCTGACCTACGCGGATTTTCAGAAGGTCGAATACCTGCCCTTTGGCGAGTCGGTGGAGCTGATGAAGAACCGCCAGCTCGACGTGACGCTGCAATCGGCCGGGCTGGGCGTGTCCTCGATCCGCGATCTGGCTACTTCCGTGAAAATCGTGGTGGTGCCTATTCCAGAGGACGTGATCGCGAAGATCGGCAATCCGGCCTATCAACCAGCCACCATCCCGGCCGGCACCTATGAAGGCATGTCGGGCGACACACCGACGGCCGCCGTGCCCAACTTCCTGGTGACGGCCGAAACGGTTCCCGACGACGTGGTATACCAGATGACCAAGGTCTTCTACGAAAACCTGGACACGCTCAAATCCGCACACAACGCGGCCAAGACCATCGAACTGAAAAACGCCCTGAAGGGCATGCCGGTGCCGCTGCATCCGGGCGCCGAGCGCTACTACAAGGAAGTCGGCCTGATCAAATAACGGCCCCTCCATTCCTCACGTTCCACCCGGTGTCCTGTCCGGATCACTCGCATGCCGAGTGAGCCAGCCAGGACACCGGCGGTTCTGACGAACGTCCGAACCGCCGCGCCCTCAACACTCAGGATGTACTGATGAGTTCCGAACACGATCTTGCCGACAAGCCGCTGCCCCGTGCCATCTTCTGGATCGCCGTTGTCTTCTCCAGTTTCCAGATCTGGACGGCCGCCTACAGTCCGCTATCCAGCCAAGTCATTCGCGCCATTCACGTCGGCTTCGTCATGCTGATGATCTTCACGCTGTATTCCGGGGAACGGACCGGTTCGTGGGGCAAGGCGTTGGGGTGGACGCTGGGAGTCCTGTCATTCGTCCTGGGTCTGTACCACTGGTACTTCGAGGCGGACCTCACCGCACGGGCGGGCCAGATGACGGAAGCGGACATGGTGGTCGGCATTCTCACGATCATTCTGGTCTTCGAAGCCACACGCCGCATGATGGGCTGGGCGCTGCCGATCATCTGCGGGATCTTCCTGCTCTATGGAATGTACGGTGAATACCTGCCGGGGCCCTTCGTGCATCGCGGCTTCGGTCTGGACCAGATCATCAGCACCCTGAGCTTCGGCGTCGAAGGCATCTACGGCACCCCCACCTACGTGTCGTCCAGCTACATCTTCCTGTTCATCCTCTTCGGGGCATTCCTCGAACAGGCAGGCATGATCACGCTGTTCAGCGATTTTGCGATGGGCATGGTGGGGCATTCCCGAGGCGGGCCCGCCAAGGTGGCGGTCGTCAGCTCCGGGCTGATGGGCACCATCAACGGTTCGGGCGTTGCCAACGTGGTGACCACGGGCCAGTTCACCATCCCGCTCATGAAACGCTTCGGATACTCGTCGGCATTCGCGGGCGGCGTCGAGGCCACTTCCAGCATGGGCGGGCAGATCATGCCCCCTGTCATGGGCGCCGTCGCCTTCATCATGGCCGAAACGCTCAACATCGCGTACGTCGAAGTCGTCAAGGCGGCGGTCATCCCGGCCGTCCTGTACTTCACAACCGCCTTCCTGACGGTGCACCTCGAAGCCGGCCGTCGCGGGCTGCACGGGCTGGCCAAGGAAGACTGCCCGGATCCCTGGAAGGCCGTGCGCGAGCGCTGGTTCCTGCTGTTGCCCCTCATCGGTCTGGTGGTACTGCTGTTCTCGGGATACACACCGCTGTTTTCCGGCACCGTTGGCCTGGGTCTGACTGTCGTGCTGATTTTCGGGGCCGCCGTCATCCAGGGCGCCAGTTCCATGGTGCTGCGCTATCTATTCTGGCTGTTGCTGGGCGTGGCATGCGCAGGATTCGTGCAGTTCGGCGTCAGCGATTTCTTCGTCGTCGTGGCCATCCTGGGGGCGATCCTGTTGTTTCGCCAGCATGGGCG
>DATNAI010000289.1:0-3929 GCA_035572875.1 Castellaniella sp.
CCTCTCGCCACAGAGAATTCAGCGACATCAAGGCGATCAGAATCACGCCACTGGATGAGCGAAACAAGGCGGCCGGCTGATACCATAGTCACCTCCACTCAACACAGCGGCAGCGCGCACGGTGGTCGACAGACGGGTGGCTGATGGGTAACCCAGCAACGAAAAATGGCTGGACATCCCTCAGCAACCCAATGGAATCAAAAGGAATCCCGTTTACCCATGAAACTCGCCACCTGGAACGTCAACTCCCTCAACGTCCGCCTAGGGCACGTCATTACCTGGCTTGAAGCCAACCCGGTCGACGTTCTCTGCCTGCAGGAACTCAAGCTGCCGGACGAGAGATTCCCTCGCGACGCGTTGGCGGAGATCGGCTACCACGCCTGCTGGGCGGGGCAAAAGACCTACAACGGCGTGGCGATCCTGAGCCGTTCGCCGCTGGAAGCGGTGCAGCGCAACATTCCCGGATACGAAGACCCGCACCAGCGGATCATCGCGGCGACGCTGCCGGGGCCGGACGGCGCGCCACTGCGGGTGATCAGCGCGTACTGCCCGAATGGCCAGTCGGTGGGCAGCGACAAATACGCCTACAAGCTGGACTGGTTCAAGGCGCTGCATGGCTGGCTGCAGACGGAACTGACACAACACCCGGATCTGGTGATCCTGGGCGATTACAACGTCGCGCCGACGGATGCGGACGTGCATGATCCGGCGGCCTGGGTGGGCTCCGTCCTGGTGTCGGAGCCCGAGCGGGATGCGTTTCACGCGTTGCTGCACCTGGGGCTGCAGGATACCTTCCGCCTCTTCGATCAGGCGCCGAAATCCTTCAGCTGGTGGGACTACCGCCAGTTGGGCTTCCGCCGCAATGCGGGCCTGCGCATCGACCACATCCTGGCATCGGCCAACCTGGCCGATCAGTGCAAGGCCTGCTCCATCGACAAGGTTCCGCGCGGTTGGGAGAAGCCATCGGATCACGCGCCGGTGGTGGCCGAGTTCGGCGCGCACACGGATGCGATTCCGCCGACGCCCGTTGCGCCGGACGCGCTGCCGAGATGAAAGACCCCGGGGCGCTTGTCTATAATGTTGCATTGAACAAACCTGCCTCTGCCATGCCCCTGGATAGCCGCCTCATTGCCCTGCTCGATCGTGGCATGGTGCTCGACATCGCGCTCGAGAACCTGCCCTTCCGAGTTTACGTCGCCCAACGCGATGCCGACGTGCAGCAGGTCGCCGACCTGGTCCCGGCCGAACAGTTCCAGGGGGAAGGCGAAGTGCACGTCGCGGCCATTCACAACGGCGACGACGCCAGCCAGCACATTCAAGAGGTGCTCTTCAACCTGAATCCGGGGGATGCGCTCGTGTTTCTATGCACCGGCGAACAAGCCTACGTCGACACGCTGGCGGCGTTTGGCCAGACACCCCAGCCGGAGGCTCACTCCTGATGGCTACGGATGCGGTGCCGCACGTCGGCAATATTTTCATGGTGGTAGCACCCAGCGGGGCCGGGAAATCCAGCCTGGTGAATGCCTTGCTGGAACGGGATCCCAGCCTCATGCTGTCGATTTCATGCACGACACGCCCGCCGCGCCCGGGCGAGCATGACGAGGTCAACTACCGTTTCGTGACTGTGGACGCATTCCAGGCGTTGCGTGAGCGCGGCGACATGCTGGAATGGGCGGAGGTGCATGGCAACTTTTACGGCACGCCGCGCGACCGGGTGGCACAGGCGGTTTCGGGTGGCCAGGACATCATCCTGGAAATAGACTGGCAGGGCGCCCGCCAGGTTCGGCAGCACTATCCGCAGGCCATCGGCATCTTCATCCTGCCGCCGTCGATCGAGGCGCTGGAACGGCGCCTGCAAAAGCGCGGGCAGGATTCACCCCAGGTGATCGCGCGCCGGCTGCTGGCGGCGGGCGGCGAAATGGCCCATGCGTCAGATTGCGAATATGTTATTATTAATCAAGAATTTAGCGCCGCGCTCGCACAGCTTCAGCATATCATCGCGGCCGCTCGTCTACGCTATACCGCCCAATCAATCCGGCATGCCGACCTGTTCATGCAGCTTGGCATCCGGAAGCCCATTTCAACCGTTTCCTGACCAGGTGATCACATGGCACGCATTACTGTAGAAGACTGCCTCGAGCGAGTCCCCAATCGATTCGACCTGACCTTGGTGGCCACGTATCGCGCGCGCGAGCTGGCCCAGGGCCACGAGGCCCGCATCCAGACCCACAACAAGCCCACGGTGACTGCGCTGCGCGAGATCGCGCAAGGCCAGGTCGGCGTGGAAATGCTGCGCAAGGTCCCGACCTGAACCGGGGGGGCCATGGCGTTTCCTGGTCTTCGCGGTGCTTCTTCCGGACTGCTGGCCGTCCTGCGCAAGGGCCCCCGGCTGCGCCGGCGAAGGTCGCGTCCGGCGCCAGCCGCCCCCATTGAAGCGCCACCCAGCCCCATCGCCTCGCTGGCGGAGCTGAACAAGATCATCTCAGACTACCTGTCGCCGCAAGACGTCGCGCGCGTACGGGAGGCCTATCGCTTCGCGGACAATGCCCACCTGGGGCAGTTTCGCGAAAGCGGCGAACCCTACATCTCCCACCCCATCGCGGTCGCCGAAATCTGCGCCGGCTGGCAGCTCGATGCCGACTCGCTCATGGCGGCACTGCTGCATGACGTCATCGAAGACCAGCACGTTCCGAAGCAGGACCTCGCCGAGAAATTCGGTGGCGAGGTCGCCGACATCGTCGACGGGCTGACCAAGCTGGAACGGCTGGAATATGCCACCAAGGCCGAGCAGCAGGCGGAATCCTTTCGGAAGATGCTGCTGGCCATGGCGCGAGACGTGCGCGTCATCCTCATCAAGCTGGCCGACCGGCTGCACAACATGCGCACGCTGGAAGCCGTCAGCCCTGAAAAGCGCGGGCGCGTGGCGCGCGAGACGCTGGACATCTATACCCCCATCGCGCACCGGCTGGGCCTGAACGCGCTGTTCCGCGAACTGCAGGATCGCTGCTTCAAGGCGATCTTTCCCAATCGCTATGCGGTGCTCTACAAGGCGATGATGGCCGCGCGCGGCAACCGGCGCGAGGTCATCTCCCGCATCGCCGAGGCCGTACGCGCGGCACTGCCGGCCGCGGGCATCGACGCAGAGGTCTCCGGGCGCGAAAAGTCGCTCTTCAGCATCTACAAGAAGATGGTCGAGCAGAAAAAGTCATTCTCGGACGTGCTCGACATCTACGGCTTCCGGGTCGTCGTCCACACGCTGCCGGAATGCTATCTGGCCATGGGAACCTTGCACCAGCTCTACCGACCGGTTCCGGGAAAATTCAAGGACTACATTGCGATCCCGAAGATCAACGGCTATCAGTCGCTGCACACGACGCTGATCGGCCCCTACGGCACGCCGGTGGAATTCCAGTTCCGCACACGCGACATGGACCACATGGCCGAAGAAGGCGTGGCCTCGCACTGGCTGTACAAGGAAGTCGACACCTCGCTGAACGATCTGCAGAAGCGCACCCACCAGTGGCTTCAGTCGCTGCTCGACATCCAGAGTCAGACGGGTGATTCGGGAGAATTCCTGGAACATGTGAAGGTCGATCTGTTCCCCGACGCGGTCTACGTGTTCACGCCCCAGGGCAAGATCCTCTCGCTGCCGCGCGGCGCCACGCCCGTGGACTTCGCCTACGCCATCCATACGGACGTGGGCAATCATGCCGTGGCAAGCAAGATCAACGGGGACTTCTCGCCGCTGCGGGCCGAGCTGCACAGCGGCGACGCGGTGGAAATCATCACCTCGACCGCCTCGCGCCCCAGCGCCCAGTGGCTGAATTATGTGCGGACAGGGCGCGCGCGATCGGAGATCCGCCACTACCTGCGCACCGAACGCTACGAGGAATCGGTCGCCTTCGGGCGCAGGCTGCTGAATCAGGCCT
>DATNAI010000290.1:0-4963 GCA_035572875.1 Castellaniella sp.
CAGCCAGCCCCAGGCAGGATGCGGCAGCGGCAGCCGCCGTCCCCAGAGCATCCGGGCGCGAAGGCCACGCGGGCCGGGCCAGAGCGCCGCCGCCACGCCGGCGACGGCCAGTAAATACAGCCAATCCGGTGCGGCCGCCACCGGGATCGCCGGCCAACGGGCCAGCCATTCGGTCGGCCGCATCATCAGGCCCAGTGCGCCATGGGCCAGCCAGGCAAGGCCCGACGCCGGCAAGTCGCCCCCCGGGACCAGAGCGGCGACGGCCAGAAGCAACGACAGCGGCGTCACCACCAGCTCGACGACCGGTATCGCGTAGGCATTGGCCAAAGGCGACACCAGCGAGACTTCATGAAACAGCCAGGCAAGGGCGGGGGCAAGCGCCCACGTCACCGCCCACTGCAGACGCGCCGCGAGCCGGACGCCCCGCCACCATCGCGCCCGCACGCTATCGGGGGCCGGGACACCCGAGCTGCCAGCGCCGGAACGCCCCATGGACAGGTCGCGGGATCGCTCGCCGGCCGACACCGCCAGCAACACCCCCACCGCCATGAAGGACAACCAAAAGCCGCTGGTAAGGACCGCCCAGGGATCCAGGACCAGCACGGCCACCGCAGCCAGTGCCAGTACACGTGACCCGCTCAACCGCAACTGCAGGGCCTGCGCGGCGGCCACCACAGCCAGCATCATGAAGGTGCGCTGCGCGGGCACCCCCCAGCCGGCCAGGAGACAATATAGCCACGCCACGACAAGCGCCGCACACGCGGCGGCTCGCCGTGCCGGCCAGCGTTCGGCCAGGAGCCGGCCCTGCCAGCGCAGCCGCCGCCAGATCGCGGCGCTTGCCAGAGCCGCAAACCCCGCCAGCATCGTGATGTGGGAGCCGGAAATGGAAACCAGGTGTGTGAGTCCAGCCCGGTTGAAGACCAGCCAGTCCGCATCGTCCACGCCATCCTGGTCGCCGATGGCCAATGCCCGCAGCACCGGACCGTATCGCAGCCCTTGAAGGTGGGGCTCCATGGCTTTGCGGATTTCGTGGCGCGCGCGCCCGGCGAGCACCGACAGGCTGGCCCAGCGGTCGGTGCGCAGCCACTGGGGCTGGCCGCGCACCCTGCCCTGGGCCCGAACTCCGTCGACGAACAGATGCCGCTCGAAGTCGAAACCATGAAGATTCCGGGACGCGTGAATGGGGCGCAGCAGCAAAGCCATTGACCAGACTTGACCCGCGTACAGTTCCGGAAACGGCGGATCGGGGGGACTTGGCGGCGCATAGGGACCGCGCCAGCCGCTGGCGGCCCACGTCACCCGGATGCGCTCGGGCACCCCAGCAGGATGGGCTCGCAGGACACGCGCCTCGAAGCTCACCCGGTCCGGCTCCAGCTTTGGCAGGCTTTCGATCCGAAGCTCGACCCGGGTGACGCGATCGACATTTTGTTCGGCCAGCATCTGGTCCAGCCGATGGTGCGCCTGAAGCGCCGTCGCGCAAAAGGCGCCCCATCCGGCCAGGACTGCCAGCAGCGCGCCGCGAGCCCAGCCGATGCAGCGGCGTCCGCGTAGCCGCCACACGGCGACCCCCACCAGGAGGGCCGTGAGCGTCCCCACCAGCAGGGCGGGAGCGGCCGGCAGATCGGACAGGCGATGGACCGCCATCACCCCCAGCACACCTGCCGCCACCAGCCCGCGCCCCCACATGGCTGCTCCCGAATTTGCACCCCATCACGGTAAGGCAGCCGCAGGCTGGCGGGAGCGAAGGCATGCATCTTGTGCCCGCCCGGGAAATCCAGCAGCGATAAGAACGACTCAGCCGTCCAGGCGCGCCGCAAGCCTTGGAAGGACCCGGCAGGCATTTCGCAGGCACTCATCGGCGACTGCCTGTTGCGACATCTGGCGCAGCTCTCCCAGCACGCGCGCGACGCCGCTCACCTCGGCGGGCTCGTTGCGAGCCCGGATCTTGCGCCCGGATCCGTCGCGCCCCAGCCATGCGGGCGGAATATCGGGCGCATCGGTCTCCAGCACCGGCGCTGCCAATGGCAATCGTGCAGCCAGCCGCCGGATCTGGAGCGACCGCTCAAAGGTCATGGCGCCCCCAAAACCCAGCGCGAAGCCTAGTTCCAGAAACTGCCCGGCCTGCTGAAAGCTGCCGTTGAATGCATGCGCGATGCCCCCTATCCCCGGAAGGCGCCGCAGATGCTTGAGCACATCGTCCTGGGACCGGCGCACATGGAGCAAGACGGGCAGCCCATAGCGCTGCGCCAGCGCCAATTGGCGCGTGTAGAAATATTCCTGGCGTGTTCGCAGTTCCGGCGTATTGATGGCCGGGACGAAGTGGTCCAGCCCGATTTCTCCGATGGCCACCAGGCGGGAATCGTCGCGCGCCGCCTGCACGCAGGCATCCAGGGCATCCAGATCGTCTTCGGAAGCGTCCGCCACATAGAGGGGGTGAATCCCCAACGCGTAGGCTCCGCCGGGAAAGGCATGGGCCAGTGTGCGCACGGCCTCGAAGTTGCCCCGGCTCACCGAGGGGATCACGATGCACCCCACGCCCGCATCCGCGGCGCGCTGGATGACCCGGTCCCTGTCGTCGTTGAACTCGCTCGCATCCAGATGGCAATGGGTATCGACCAGCATGTTGTCTCCGTGGCAATCACTCGCCCGGCACCGGCGGCCCCAGGCGGATTATCCGGCCGTCAGAGTCCCCGCGACCATGTTCAAACGGCGATGCGCAAGTGCCGCCAGCGCGGGATCGTGCGTCACAATCACAAAAGCCGTTCCCAGCGTCGAATTGATGCGCCGCAACAGCTCGAACATCGCATCCGCCGTGTGGCGGTCCAGGTTTCCGGTGGGTTCGTCCGCCAGGACACACGCCGGCTGCGTCACCAGCGCGCGGGCCAGCGCCACGCGCTGCCGCTCCCCGCCCGAGAGCTGCCCCGGAAAATGGGTGGCTCGATGGCTCAGGCCGACTTGCTCGAGCAAGTCGCGGGCCTGCGCGCGGGCCTCGCGGCGCGTCAGCCGGCGCACGATAAGCGGCATGGCCACGTTGTCCAGCGCCGAAAATTCCGGCAACAGGTGGTGAAACTGGTAGACGAAACCCAGTGCCCGGTTGCGCAGGCGGCTGCGCTTGCGCTCGCCCAGATGATCGGCCGGTTCGCCGGCCACCCAAAGCCGCCCGCCGTCGGGCTGGTCGAGCAGCCCCAGCACATGCAGCAGGGTGCTCTTCCCCGAGCCGGATGCGCCGACCACCGCCACCATCTCATGCGCATTGACCGACAGGCTGACGTCCCGCAACACCTCGACCCGGTCGGCGCCTTCGTCGTAGGTCTTGGCCAGGTGTTCGGCGCGCAGCACCTCGGAGGCTCCGGAGACATGATCAGTCATGGCGCAGTACCTGTGCAGGCTGCAGGCGCGATGCGCGCCAGCTCGGATAAAGGGTGGCCAGCAGTGACAGGACCAGGGAAGTCACCCCGATGGTGACGATGTCGCCCACCTCCGGACTGGAAGGCAGTTCGCTGATGAAATAGATCTGTTGCGGCAGAAAATGGATGCCCAGCAGGTGCTCGATCCAGGGCACGATGACGTCGATGTTGTAGGCCGCCAGCGTTCCAAGGAAGACGCCGGCGGCCGTCCCCACCACGCCGATGAGCGCCCCCTGAACCAGGAAGATCCGCGCCACTTCGACGGGCGTCGCTCCCAGCGTGCGCAGGATGGCCACGTCCGATTGCTTGTCTTTCACCGCCATGACCAGAGAAGACAGGAGGTTGAACGCAGCCACCGCGACGATCAACGCGAGGATCAGGAACATCATGCGCTTTTCGGTCTGCACGGCGGCAAACCAGGTGCGATTGTTCTGCGTCCAATCCGTCGCCTGCACGCCGGGGGGCATCAGGCCGAGCAGGCTGCGCGCCACTTCGGGGGCACGCTGCATGTCGGCGATGCGCAGCCGCACGCCGCTCACCCCGCTATCGCGGAAAACGCGCGCCGCGTCCTCGTCGTCGACAAACACGAGCGAGGCGTCATACTCGTAATAGCCGGTTGAGAAGATTCCCGTTACCGTGAATTGGCGCATGCGCGGCGCAAAGCCCGCCGGCGAAATCGAGCCCTGGGGTGCCAGCAGCAGCGCTGTATCTCCGACCGCCAGGCCCAGCGACTGGGCGATCTGGCTTCCCACAATCATGTGAAACGAGCCTGGGACCAGGCTGTCCAGCGCACCCGACTGCATCTGTCCGGCCAGATCAGAGACGTGCGGCTCGATGGAGGGATCGATCCCGCGCACCTGCACGCCGCTCAGCCCCTGACCGCGCGCCAGCATCCCCTGCGCCGCGACGAACGGCGCAGCACCGCGCACTTCCGGATCGCGGCGGGCATCCTGGGCCAGATCCTGCCAATGGGCCAGTACCTGCTCGTGGTTCGCTCCCGGCACATAGAGCTCGATGTGTGGCAGCACCGAAAGCATGCGGTCGCGGACCTGAGTCTGGAAGCCATTCATGACCGACAGCACGATGATGAGTGCTGCCACGCCCAGCGCAATGCCCGCCATGGAGCTCGCGGCCACGAACGACACAAAGCGATCACCGCGGCGCCCTCCTCGACCCACATGCGCGAGCCCCGCATAACGGGCTCCAATCCACCATTCATAACTCATGTCAATTCATCGCCCTGTCTGAATGACTCTACAATCCGGCCATGCACATCGTACTGCCCGGGGCTTTGCCCGATCCGGAGGTTGCCGGCGAACTGGCGCCGCACCTCACGCAACATGCGCCCACGCTGGCGTGGTGGTTCCTGTACGCGACGGCACAGCTGACGTCCAGCCCTGTTGCGGAGACTTGGTGCACCCCCCTGGAACACTGGCTGCTGCAGGCGCGCGGCTTTCAGCCTGCACAAGGCGAGCATGTTAGCGCAGGTCTGGGACCGCTGCGCGCTCGGACCTCTGGCGACGAGTCCGTCTGGCTTGCCGAACTCGTCCATATGG
>DATNAI010000291.1:0-7990 GCA_035572875.1 Castellaniella sp.
CCGCGATACCCTCGTCCCGCTGGAATCGGGCGACCACTACTGGATACCAGCGGGCCTCAGGCATCGTGTAGATTCGACCGCACCGGGTGGTCCTACGATCTGGCTCGCCGTCCACCGCCGATAATCCGAGTACCGCGTGGCGGGAATCGGATGGCCCCGGTCGGTCGCCCTATGCTCGTGCACGTGCCGCATCATCGGATGATCATCGGCGTTGACCGTCAGCACCGCATGTCGAAGCTGCCACAGAATGGCACAAGAAACCTCTTGCACGGCATCACGTGGCGGCGTAGGTTGAAACTCCATACCATCCATATGGTTTTGAGGAGACACAGTCATGACAAACGCGGACTGGCGCCTTGAAGGCGAATGGATCAAGAGTTGCAACTGTGCCTATGGTTGCCCCTGCGACTTCAATGCCCGGCCGACCCAGGGCTCGTGCGAGGGCATGGTCGGCATGCATGTGACCAAAGGCCATTTCAACGACGTTTCCCTGGATGGCTTGCACTTTTGTGCAACCGTTCAGTTTCCCGGCGCGCTGCATGAGGGTAACGGACAAATGCAGCCGATCATCGATGAACGCGCCACGCCGGCGCAGCGCGAGGCGATGCTCGCCATTCTTTCGGGCAGCCATTCGGCCGACGGCACGCTGTTTCAGATCTTCAGCGCCATCGTTGTCAAAGTGCACGATCCGGTGTTCGCCCCGATTACCTTCCAGTTTGATAAAAACGCGCGGACCGCGCGGCTGGTCGTTCCTGGGCTGCTGGATATCGACGTCGAGCCCATTCGCAACCCGGTCACAGGGCTTCCGCACCGCATCAGCGTCGTCATGCCAGAGGGCTTCGAACACCGGGGAGCCGAAGTGGCATCGGCCAACATCCGAAGTACGGGGGCCATCCCGTACGAGACGCACGGCTCGCACAGCAGTTTGGCCAACGTCGTGCAAACCCCGGAAGGCGCCCAGGAATCTGCCTAGCACAGTGCCGCATGGACGATCGCACCCTTCTCGAGCGGATGTTGCGGCACGATCGGGCGCTGGTGATCGGCGGCTTGGCACTTCTCGTCTCGCTGTCTTGGGCTTATTTGATCCTGGGTCTCGACGCGGGAGACGAGAAGATGGCGGGCATGGTCATGCCCATGAGCGTCATGCCCTGGACGCTGGATCGCTGGGGGCTCATGCTGTCGATGTGGCTGGTCATGATGGCCGCCATGATGCTGCCAAGTGCCGCCCCCATGGTGCTGCTCTATGCGAGGGTGGCACGCAGTCGCAGCACCGAAGGCAGTCCCGCAAATGGAACCATCACGTTCGTCCTGGGTTACGCTGCCGTGTGGGGCGGGTTCAGTGTGGGCGCCGTCTTGCTGCAGTTCTGGCTGGAAGAGCTCGCGCTGCTGTCGCCGAGGCTCGAACTCACGAGCCTCGTTCTGGCAGCCTCGGTGCTGATCGCCGCCGGAGCCTATCAATGGACACCCTGGAAGCACGCGTGTCTGCAGCGTTGCCGCTCGCCCCTGGATTTCGTCCTGACGCATTGGCGAAGCGGCGCGGGTGGCGCGTTCATCATGGGCATCCGGCATGGCCTGTACTGCGTCGGCTGTTGCGGGCTGATCATGCTGCTGCTTTTTGTGGGCGGCATCATGAACCTGTACTGGATAGGCCTTCTGGCCGCGCTCGTTCTGGGAGAAAAACTGCTTCCCGGTGGGCAGTGGCTAAGCCGCCTCGCCGGTGTGGCCTTGATCGGGTGGGGCGTGGCCGCCCTGCTGCATCTTGGCCTGCCCGTCTGACGCGCCACCCGCGACGTCGACCATGGGGGACAGCGAGGTACCGATCAGGGCGGCTGCAGCCAGGAGGATCAGCACCCCGCCATACCAGTAGCTCGCAACGGCCAGGCCCATGGTATTGACCAGAACACCCGCGAGGATGACGGGCAGGCTGAACGACAGATAGCTGAGGATATAAAACGCAGCCATCAGGCCCGCCCGTTCATGCGGCCCGGCGACCGGCAACAGTGTCCGCAGGGCGCCCAGAAAGCCCAGCCCGAAACCGGTGCCTGCCAATACGGTGCCCGCGAACAGCAGCACGCCCGACCCCACATAGATGCTGCCCAGCGTCATTCCAATGCCCGACATCAGCGTGACTGCGCTGAACCGAACCATGCGCTGCGGCGGCCAGGCGCGCAGTGTCAGGGTAGTGATTGCGGCACTCGCAGTCAGCGCAAACACGATCACGCCGCCGACGACCGGGGCGTCCATGCCAGAGATTTGCCGGGTCAGCGTCGGCCCCAGCGACAGATAGAATCCGCCCAATGCCCAAGCAGCTACATCGACCGGTGCAATCAGCCACAGCACGCGCCACGCACGGGCCGGAACGGAGATGACGGGACGCATCGCGGCGAGCAATCCGGGGCGTTTCCCCGCGGTCTCGGGCAGGAAACAAGCCAGCAGGGCCAGGATGACCAGCGTTGCGGCCAGCACGATGAAGGTGAGCCGCATCGGTGCCGGGGCATACTGCACGAGTATGCTGGCCCCCAGGGCTCCGAGCGCAAGTCCAACCATTGGCGCGACGCTGTTGACCAAAGGACTGCGCCGGCGATCGAGATCGACCAGGCCGGCCGCCAGCGCGCTGGTGGCTGCCCCCGTGGCCAAGCCCTGCAGCAGCCGAGCAGCGATCAGCGCAGGAACGGCCGCCGCGGTCAAAAATATCCACATGGCTACGGCGTCGAGCAGGAGTGCCCCGATGATGACGGGTCGACGACCAATATGATCCGAGACTGAGCCAAGCACCAGCAGGGCGAGCAGCACGGACGCGGCATAGACCCCGAATACGATGGTCAGCGTGATGGCGGAGAATCCCCAGCTTTCGCGGTAGATGCCGTATAGTGGCGTCGGTGCGCTGGAGGCCGCCATGAAGGTGAGCAGAATCACCCCCTGCAGCCACAAGGCCCTCTCCTGGTTCATTGGCTGCAGGCGGTCTTGGGTATCTGGCCGGGGCAAAGCAGAGCAGCGGGTTTGCATGGTGACTCTCGATTAACGCAAAGAATTTGCGTTAAGGATTGTGCGCCCGTTTTTGTATTAAAGCAAATAATTTGTGTTAACGTCGAAATATGGCCATACGAGAAGGCGCCCGCCCCGGCGGTCGCAGCGCGCGGGTCCAGGAATCGGTCCATCAGGCCGTGCGCGAGCTGCTTGCAGAGCACGGTGGCGCTGACTTCACAGTGCCGATGATTGCCGCCAGGGCCGGCGTGACCGCATCGACGATCTATCGCCGATGGGGCGATCTGTCACAACTGCTTGCGGACGTTGCGGTCGAGCGGCTGCGGCCCGAAGGCGAGCCTCTGGATACGGGACACGTGGAGACCGACCTGCACGCGTGGGCCGAGCAGTTCTTCGAGGAAATGACCTCCGATCCGGGTACGGCCATGGTGCGCGACGTCATGGCGTGCGCGGCAGAGGGCGGGTGGCAGAGCCAGTGTTCGGGCTATACCCGAACCCAGATACAGATCATATTGGACCGCGCCGCCCGGCGTGGCGAACAGGCGCCCGACCTGGAACTCATCATGGATCGCTTTGTGGCGCCCGTCATGTACCGAATCCTGTTTCAGAGCAAGCCCATGACACTGGAAGGCGCCCACGCGCTGATTGATTCGTGTCTGTAGGCATGATCGCAAGGCCCGATGCCGACAATGCCAGCACGGCCATCGCGCGCGTGCTGGCAAGCAGTTTGCAGGTGCTCACGTTTCCCAGCGCCAGCCACGTCTATAACCCGCTGGTCTACATGTGGTCGGCCCACCGTGAATATTTGCAGCGGTACGGCAGCCGGCAGGGACGGATCCTGCTGGTCGGAATGAACCCCGGCCCATGGGGAATGGCCCAGACCGGGGTCCCCTTCGGCGAGGTCTCCGTGGCACGCGACTGGCTGAAGATCGAAAAACCACTGGGTGGTCCGCTGCCCGACCAGCACGTCAAATACCCGATCGCCGGCTTTGCCTGCCACCGCAGCGAAGGCAGCGGCGATCGCTTCTGGGGCTGGGCACGGCGGCGCTTCCAAAGCCCGGACCGATTCTTCCAGGACATTTTTGTCTGGAACTACTGCCCCTTGCTGTTTCTGCGCAATAACCGCAACCTGGTCCCGGAACAATTGCACAAAGCCGAGCGTGAACCGTTATTCGGCATCTGTGACGCCGCGCTGGGCGCTGTGATCCATGCGATCAGGCCACGCGCGGTGGTGGGCATCGGGCGCTTTGCTCATGGCCGCGCGCAGACCATCACCGGCACGGGCGACGGCCATGTCCCTACCGCTTACCTGCTGCACCCCAGCCCGGCCAATCCAACGGCCAATCAGGGCTGGGCCGATATCGCCGACAAGATTCTCGCCCCCTGGCTGTGACGCAGCGCCAGAGGCCAAGGTCCCGATTGGGCAGCCAAAGTTCCGCTAATCCGGAATGTGTTCCAGATCGGGATCATCCACCGGTACAAACCGGAGGCCCACCATATTCGCAAACATGTGTTTGCTTGAGACGCCCGACGCGGTGTGGACGATCCCGGCCGCGTCCTTGTAGACAAAGCCCGGTGTACCGGTCAAGCCCAGGTCGATAAACAGCTTCTTGTTGCGGGCCAAGGTCTTCTGAATCTCGGCGGTCACAGGTCCTTGCTTGAAGGCCCCGCCTCCGTCCTGCAACCCCTCCCAGCCCCCTTCGCCCTCCGAAAGCGCCCGGGGCGGGTCGGCACTCAGCAAGACCCAAGCCGCCTTGGGCGCGCTGTCCGTCATGAGGAAGGCAATTGGAATCCACCGAACCTGCAGGCCTTCCTGGTAGTAATGGCGTGAGAGCTCCCAGCTCAAATGGCAAAAGATGCAGTTGGGATCGAAGAAGGCATAGAGGGTCGCCTTCTTCGTGCTGTCGCTGGCCCCCTGGAGGATGAACTCTGACCGGGTGACCTGCTCCCAGAGCGCTTGCACCTCCGGTCTCGCCGAGGCAGCGCCGGGCTGTGGGCTGGTCGGCGGAGCCGACGCAGCCCGCGCAAGACCGCCAGAGGCCGCTACCGAAATGGACAATACGCAGAGGGCCACGCCGGGCAGCAAGCGACTCAATGAAACATGTTTCATGAAGCACCTATGGAACAAAAGGAATAACGGCCGCCAGGCTAGTGTAAATCCGCGGCCCGACCCGCCGTTCGGCTACTTCCGCCCGGGCTGCCACGGTTCACACCACCGTCCACCCCGGCATATGCTTTAATCTACGGCGAGGGTATCCTCGACGGCAAGGTCCGAGATTTTCCATGCGGAAAAGAACTTATACGCCCGACGCCAACTTCATCGATCTCCTCATAGATGCGGTGTTTGCGGTCGACGTCAACGCCCGTGTGGTGTTCGCCAGCGCCGCGTGCGAACGTATCTTCGGGTACACACCCGAAGAGATGGTCGGCATGAACATGTTCGACATCATGCTGCCGGAGGATCGCGAACGAACCCGACAATCGGTGACCGAGATCATGTCAGGCCACCCCCAGCTTCATTTCGAGAACCGCTATGTGCGCAAGGACGGACAGGTCGTCCATCTCATGTGGGCGACACGCTGGTCGCCCACCGATCAGGTTCGGATCGGCGTCGCGCGCGACATCACCGAGCGCAAGCACGCCGAGTTGATTCAGACTTCGCTCTATGCGATCTCCGAAGCTTCTCACGGGGCCGGGGATTTGCTCACACTGATTCAACGCATCCATCAGATCGTCGGCACATTGCTTCCGGCGGACAATTTTTCGGTCGCGCTGTACGACAAGGACACGGGATTACTGAGCTTCCCCTATTATGCGGACGAGCACGAGCGCAAGCCGGCACCCTTCAAACCGATGGCCGGGACGCTGTACGCGGGAATCCTGCACAGCGGACAGCCACTTCTGCTGACACGGGATGCGATAACGGTGGACGAGCCGGGGATTCGTGCCGGGCCGAGTCCGCTCTGCCAGTTGGGCGTTCCCCTCAAGTCGCATGACGGCACCATCGGTGTGCTCGTGCTGAAGAGCTATCCGGGCGGTGTGCGCTACGACGAGAAGGACCGGGAGCTTCTCCAGTTCATCTCCACCCAGATCGCCACCGCCATCGAGAGCCAGCGAATGCAGGCCCGACTTCAGCACATGGCGCAATATGATCAACTCACTGGGCTGCCAAACCGTGGGCTGCTGTACGACCGGCTCAAGACGGCCCTGTCAATGGCCCGCCGAGAGCACGAGCGGCTGTCCGTGCTTTATCTCGATCTGGATCGGTTCAAACCAGTCAACGACACGCTGGGCCATAGCGTGGGAGACCTGCTGCTGCAGGCAGTCGCCAGCCGCTTGAAGCAGTGCGTGCGCGAGTCGGATACTGTGGCGCGTATTGGCGGCGATGAATTCGTGGTGCTTCTTCAACGCGTACCCGCGCCCGGACAGGCCGCAGTGGTCGCGGCGAAAATCCATGACGCAATGAGCCGGCCGTTCGCGCTGGACGGCCACACCCTCAGCATCGTGCCGAGCATCGGGATTGCGCATTACCCGGAGCATGGCGAGCATGAACAGCAGCTCCTGAAACATGCCGACCAGGCCATGTACCGGGCGAAACACAAAAACAAGCTGAAGACGGGCAGCGGAGAGTGAGCGACTCCCAGCCCACCGCCATGGAACGCTGACCCGAATCGCATGACTTTCCCGATGGTCCGCACGCTGGTCAGGTATCTGTAATCCATAATCAGCAAAATGTAACCCTCATAGCGTCCTTTGGTGTGGCACGCGGCACGCTGCACGACTGACGCGCCCATGACGGTCACACGTCGGGGGACAGTGAATCAGCAGTCGCGTTCGCACTATTCGGGGCGTGGGCGTAATATCCGCCGAAGAAATAGCCCAGAAGGCCGACGGCACAAAGAGCCAAAGAACCAAAGGAGACTTTATGAAAAAGACGATATTTCGCGGACTGATCCTGTCCGCGGCAATTGGCGCCTGTGCGTCGATGTTCTCGGTAACACCCGCAGTCGCGGCACCCGTGACACTCAAGATTTCGCACCAATTCCCGGCCAACACGGACTTCCGTGACCAGGTGGCCCGCAAGTTTGCCGCCGAGGTCGAAAAGCGCACGAACGGCGACATCAAATTCCAGATCTATCCAGGGGCGTCGCTGTTCAAGGCCAACCAGCAGTTCGAGGCCATGTCGAACGGATCGCTGGACCTGTCGGTCTACCCGCTTGCCTATTCCGGCGGCAAGCTGCCGGCCGTGAACCTCACGCTCATGCCGGCTCTCATCAAGAATTACCAGCAGGGCTACAACTGGGAAAATGCCCCCATCGGGAAATGGCTCGAAAAATATCTCGAAGATCACGGTGTCGTGATCGTGAGCTGGATCTGGCAGGCGGGCGGCGTGGCATCGCGCGACAAAGCCGTCGTGGTCCCGGCGGACGTCAAGGGGCTGAAGGTGCGCGGCGCGGGCAAAATGATCGAGCTCATGCTGCAATCCGCAGGCGGCGCCATTGCGTCGTTCCCATCCAATGAGTCCTATAACGCCATGCAGTCGGGCGTGGTCGATGCCATCTGGACATCCAGCGCATCGCTCATGAGCTTCCGCATGAACGAGGTCGCCAAATTCATCACGACGGCACAGGACCACAGCTTCTGGTACATGTTCGAACCGCTGCTGATGTCCAAGGCGACCTACGACAAGCTCACGCCAGAGCAGAAGAAAATCGTGATGGACGTCGGACACTCGCTGGAACAATTCTCGCTGGAAGCCTGCAAGGCGGACGATAACAAGGTGGCGGATCTGTACGCCAAATCCGGCGACAAGGTCTCGACCATGACGGCGCAGCAGTTCGACATGTGGAAGGCCGAGGCGCGCAAGAGCGCGTACAAGTATTTCGCCGACCACGTGAAGGACGGCGCAAAGCTGATCCAGATGGCGGAAGCCGTACCGGAGTAAAGCTGAAGCCGTGAAATTGCCGCCGGGGTGCCCGCCGCCGACGGCTTTCAGATACCGCAT
>DATNAI010000292.1:0-7365 GCA_035572875.1 Castellaniella sp.
TCTCTGCTGGACACCGACCTGTACAAGTTCACGATGTGGCAAGCCCTGCTGCATCGGCACCCTGCTGCCCAGGCTGAATATCGCTTCATCTGCCGCACCCGGCCCGAATTTCCGCTGGCTTCCCTGGTTTCAGAGGTGCAGCGGCAGATTGACCACTTGTGCACCCTGCGATTCCGTCAGGATGAACTGGATTACTTGGGCGGCCTGCGCTACATCAAGCCGGATTTCGTGGATTTCCTGTCGCTGTTTCACTTCCAGCGGCGCTTCATCACAGTAGCGCCGGATGGGGACGGCATCAGCATCGTGGCGCGCGGCCCTCAGGTTCATGTCATGGCCTTCGAAATCTTCGTGCTGGCCATCGTCAACGAACTTTACTTCCGCCGCCACCACACGCCGGAAGTCCTGGCCGAAGGGCGCCGCCGCCTGCAAGGCAAGATCGATCTGCTGAAAGAATTTTCCCGGGAAGCCAAACGCCGCTTCCCGCTCCAGATCTCCGACTTCGGCCTGCGTCGCCGCTTTTCCCGCACCTGGCAGGCGGAAGTCCTGAAAACGCTGCGCGACCAGGTTCCCCAATATGTGACCGGTACGTCCAACGTGGCCCTGGCCCGGGAGTGCGAACTCATTCCGGTCGGAACCATGGCACACGAATACCTGCAGTCGTACCAGGCCTTCGGCAAGGTCCGGCTGCGCGACTTCCAGCGCACGGCCCTGGAAGACTGGGTTCAGGAATATCGCGGGGACTTGGGCATTGCACTCACCGACGTAGTGGGGATGAAAGCGTTCCTGGCGGATTTCGATCTGTACCTGGCCAAGCTGTTCGACGGGCTGCGGCACGATTCGGGCGATCCCATCGCGTGGGGGGAACAGGCCATTGCCCACTACCAGGCGCTGCGCATCGATCCGGCCACCAAGCGATTCGTGTTCTCGGACGGACTCGATCTGCCTCGCGCGCTACGCATCTACCGGCATTTTGCCGACCGCGTGCAGCTCGCCTTCGGTATCGGGACGAATTTGAGCAACGACCTGGGCCCTGATCCGCTGAACATCGTCATGAAACTGTTCTACTGCAACGGCATGCCGACTGCCAAGCTGCCCGACAGCCCCGGAAAGGTTCACTGCACGGACGAGACGTTCCTGGCCTACCTGCGCCAGGTTTTCGACCGCACGGACGTGCCGATCCCCACCCACGCATAAGGCACGCCCCGCTCTTTGCCGGCCGGGCGACAGATGACCATCCCCGGGCAGGACGGAGAATCGCCGCTCAGGCGGTTCCGCCCACTGTGAGACCATCCATTCGCAGCGTGGGCATGCCAACCCCTACCGGCACGCTCTGGCCTTCCTTGCCACACGTCCCAATGCCCGAGTCCAGCGCCAGGTCGTTGCCGATCATGCCGATACGGCTCATGGCATCAGGCCCGCTGCCAATCAGCGTCGCGCCCTTCACGGGATAGGTGACTTTGCCATTTTCGATCAGATAGGCTTCCGAAGCCGAGAAGACAAACTTGCCGCTGGTGATATCCACCTGGCCGCCGCCAAAGTTCACAGCATACAAGCCCCGATCCACGGAGGCGATGATGTCCTGCGGGTCCTCGCGCCCGGCGAGCATGTAGGTATTGGTCATGCGCGGCATGGGCAGGTGCGCATACGATTCGCGTCGACCGTTGCCGGTGGGCGCCTGCTTCATCAACCGCGCATTCAGGGAATCCTGCATGTACCCGCGCAGGACCCCGTCTTCGATCAGCACATTACGCTGGGTGGGATGCCCCTCGTCGTCCACGTTCAGGGATCCGCGCCGATCCGGCATCGTGCCGTCGTCGACGACCGTGACCCCCTTGGAGGTCACCTGCTCGCCGATGCGTCCGGAAAATACGCTGGAACCCTTCCGGTTGAAATCACCCTCCAACCCGTGACCCACGGCCTCGTGCAGCAAAATGCCCGGCCAACCGGAGCCCAGCACGACGGTCATCTGGCCGGCCGGCGCTGGTCGCGCCTCCAGATTGACGCGTGCCTCATGCACCGCACGCTCGACATAACCGCGCAGGATGTCGTCCGTGAAATAAGCCAGCCCCGTGCGCGCACCGCCCCCGCCATGGCCCATCTCGCGGCGACCTGCGCGTTCAGCGATGACCGTCACCGACAGGCGCACCAGCGGGCGTACGTCCGCCACCAGCCGGCCGTCACTGCCCGCCACAAGAACCACATCGTATTCGGCCGCCAGGCCGGCCATGACCTGGATGACCTCGGGATCCGCCGCACGCGCCATGCGCTCGACCCGTTCCAGCAGCGCGACCTTGTCGGGCGCCGACAGTGAGTCGACCGGATTCACCGCCCGATAAAGCTGATGGGTCGCCTGCGTCCCTCCGTCGACCTTGCGGCGTCCGGAGCCCTGCCGGGCAATCGTGCGCACCGCTTGGGCGGAAGACAGCAACGCGGCCGGCGACAGGCTGTCGGAATACGCAAAAGCCGTTTTCTCGCCGCTGATGGCGCGAACGCCCACCCCTTGGTCGATCGAAAAACTGCCGGTCTTGACAATGCCTTCTTCAAGGCCCCAGCTCTCCGAACAACTATATTGAAAATACAGATCCGCATAATCGACCCGGTGGGTGTGGATCTCGGCCAGCGCGCGCGCCAGGTCCGATTCGTCCAGTCCCCAGGGGTCCAGCAGCAGCGATCGCGCCGCATTCAGGGCTTCGAGCCCGGGTTCACGCATCTTCATGAAGCAGCATCCAAAAACATCACATGACTCGATGGCGCAACGAGGGCAGAGATTCCCGCACCGTATCGATCCGCGCCACATCCACAATTCCCGCCGCAAGGCCCGGACCCTCCGGGACACATGCGAGGATTTCCCCCCAGGGGTCGACCAGCATCGAATGCCCCCAGGTGCGACGGCCATTATCGTGCCGACCACCCTGGGCACTGGCCAGCACATAGCACTGGTTCTCGATCGCGCGCGCCCGCAGCAGAATTTCCCAGTGTACAGAACCCGTGGTCCAGGTGAAGGCCGCTGGCAACACCATCAAGCGTACATCGCCCTGCGCGCGGAAAAACTCCGGAAAGCGCAGGTCGTAGCAGATTCCGAGGCCTGTCCTTCCAACGGGCAACTCGAAAACGGGCGGCGCCCCTGCTCCAGCCTGAATCGACCGGGATTCGTCATAAGATTCCGAGCCCTTGCTGAAACCAAAGAGATGAATCTTGTCGTATCGAACGCGGACTGTGCCGTCGGGACCAAACACCAGGCAGGTATTGTAGATGCGAACGGGGTCCGGACTTTTCAAGGGCAAAGTCCCACCAACCAGCCAGATCCCATGACGCCGCGCCTGATCAGCCAGAAAATCCTGAATGGGTCCACAGCCGGCTGTCTCCGCGACCGCAAGCTTGTCCCCGTCATGCCGCCCCAGGAGGCAGAAATATTCCGGCAGTGCCACCAGTCTGGCGCCGCCCTCCGCAGCCACCCCGATCCACTGCGCCGCCTGGGCCAGGTTCTGTTCCACCGACGTGCCCGACACCATCTGAACGGCTGCCACTGCCATTGAAGAAAGTGGCCCGCTCATGAATCACCCCGACAATCATTCCGGCCAATGAAATTCGTCACAGAGAAACGAGACATGGATTATCCACTTTGATTAAAATGGACTCCGATTCAAAGCATACGGTTCATTTCGAACCCCATCCACGGAGCCATTGATGACCCGGACCAACTACACCACTCAAAAATCCCGCATTCAAAAAGAAATCTCGAAGCTCGAGAAGCAAATGCAATCGCTACAAATCAAACAGCGCAAACCGGTCATTACCTCGGTCGTCCGGACCATGCGCGAATATGACATTACCCCCGAGGAAATCGCCGCCGCATTCAGCCGCAAGGCCACGGGACGGCGGGCCACGACCCCGAACAAGTCAAGCACCGCCACCAAGCGCGTGATTGCACCCAAATACCAGCACCCCGAAACCAAAGCTACCTGGACGGGGCGCGGCAAACCGCCGCGTTGGATCAGCGATGCCGAAGCGTCCGGCACGCCGCGTTCGTCCTTTCTGATCCAGGCCGCCTGACTGGATCCTATTCCACAGGATACCGTACCTGGATGGTCTCGCCGTTGCGTCCGGGAAACCGGTCAAACAGCGCCCGCGCCAGGTACGGGATGGCGGCACCCAACTGATTCCGGGAGCTGCCCGTTTCCGCAGTCGCCCGGTAGACTTCTTGTCCCCGCTGGGACAGATCGTCGATGCGCACCGACAGCGTCAGCCGATAAACATCCACCACGACGTTTTGCACGGCCGGTCCATAGCCCCAGCCCCATGGCCGGTAATAAGGACCCGGATAAAAATAGGGATCGACCGGGCGCTGCTCCAAGGTTCTTTCGAGCGCGCTGGAATACTCAATGTGAACGATGAACCGCGCCTGTGCCCGGTCCCGCGCTTCGACCAGCCCTGTAGGCCCCAGGGCCGCCCGCACTGAATCGGCGTAAGTCTGAAACTGCAGATTATTCCGCTGTTGCGCGTCCGGCTCTACCCGGTAGAGGGCACCGTCCGTCCCTGCGGGCCATTGCTGATAACGCGACACCTGGGCGGAAAACACCGACGCGCAACCGCCCAGCGACAGCGCCAAAAACAGACCGATGAGCCAACGTCCGATACCCGGGCGCCGCACGTGCAAGAATTCTGCTGAGGTACTTCGCATACCGACGTCTCATTCCAACATTTACAACGCTTCCATCATAGGCGGCGCGCCCGCTTTACGATAGCTGGCGTAGCACTCCGATACAGGCTCGGGCCGGCGCACACACGACTACAATACCGCCATCGAGATGATTTTCCCGGGATTCTTCATGCGCACAGACATCGCCCAAACCATTCACCGGCAGGACTACAGCCCCTACCCATACCGCCTGCCCACGGTGCGCCTGGAATTCGACCTGGATGCCCAGACCACCCGCGTCACCTCCGAACTGAGAATAGAGCCGGTCGGCCCCGGACCCGCCCCCTTGGTGCTGCACGGCGAAGATCTGGAGCTCGTGGAAATCGAGCTGAACGGACAGGCTCTGAAGCCCGGCGACTATCAACTGGACGACGAAACGCTGCGCCTGACGCCTCCCGAGGCAAACCAGCCCTTCAGCCTGCGTATCACCAGCCTGTGCCATCCGGTGCTGAATACCAAACTGATGGGCCTGTACGTATCCGGTGACAGTCTCTTCACGCAGTGCGAGGCACAGGGATTTCGCCGCATCACCTGGTTCCCGGACCGTCCCGACGTGATGTCGCGCTACGAAGTCGTCCTGCGCGGCGATCCGGAGGCTTTCCCGCTGATGCTCTCCAACGGCAACCTGATCGAGCAGACCCGCCTGGCCGACGGTCGCCAGCAAGCCCTGTGGCGCGACCCCCATCCCAAGCCCTGCTACCTGTTCGCGCTGGTGGCCGGCGACTTCGACTGTCTGGAGCGCACTGAAATCACGCGCAGTGGACGCACGGTCCTGCTGCAGGTCTACAGTGATCGCGGCTACCGCGAACAGACCCACTGGGCGCTGGACTGCCTGGCCCGGGCCCTGCACTGGGACGAACGGCGCTTCGGGCTGGAACTGGACCTGGATCGGTTCATGGTCGTCGCAGCGCGTGACTTCAATATGGGGGCCATGGAAAACAAGGGCCTGAACGTCTTCAACGCCGCCTACGTCCTGGCCGATCCGGCCACAGCAACGGATACCACGTACCGGCGCATCGAGGCGGTCATCGGCCACGAGTACTTCCATAACTGGACCGGCAACCGCGTCACCTGCCGCGACTGGTTCCAGCTCTCGCTGAAAGAAGGGCTGACCGTCTTCCGGGAACAGGAGTTCTCGGCAGACATGCTGGCCGATGGTCTCGCCGACCGGGCGGCGGCCAGCGCACGGGCCGTCAAACGAATCGAGGACGTCCACACGCTGCGGCTGGCCCAATTTCCCGAGGATGCCGGCCCCATGGCCCATCCCATTCGCCCGGACAGCTATCAGGAAATCGCCAACTTCTATACAGCCACCGTGTATGAAAAAGGCGCCGAAGTCATCCGAATGCAGCACACGTTGCTCGGAGAAGAGGGTTTCCGCGCAGGCATGGACGAATATTTTCGCCGCCACGACGGGCAGGCAGTCACCTGCGACGATTTCGTGGCTGCGATGGAATCGGTCTACAAGGCGCAGAATCCGGGGCACGATTTTTCCGTCTTTCGCCGCTGGTACCAGCAGGCCGGGACCCCGCGCGTGCGGGTACAGACGCATTACGATGCCGCCGCACGCCATCTCCAGATCACGCTGTCGCAACATTGTGCATCCGTCGGCCTGGAAACCCGCCAGATCCCGTCCATGGACAAGCCGCCTTTGCACATTCCATTCGCCATCGGTCTGCTCGACGAATCCGGCCGCCCCATGACGCTGCGAATGCAAGGCGCTGAACAAGACACCCTGATCCTGGAACTGCGGCAGGCCAGCCAGTCCTGGACGCTGGAGGATATCCCCACCCGCCCCGTCCTGTCGCTGTTGCGCGGCTTTTCTGCGCCCGTGATTATCGCAGCGAACCGCAGCACAGACGACCTTGCCGTCCTCGCGCGCCACGATACCGACCCGTTTGCACGCTGGGACGCGACCCAGGAGGTCGCCCACCGCTATCTGTCGGATGGCATCCGCGCGCACCGCGCCAACACGGCCAGGCCCGACCCGGCGCCGCTGCTGGCCGTCTGGCGCGCCGCACTGGATGACGAAACCTTGTCGCCGGCGTACAAGACGCAGCTCCTCACGCTGCCGGCCCAACGCGAAGTCATCGAACGCAACGAACCGCTGGACCCGCAAGCCGTGGTCGCAGTCTGGATCCACGCCCAACAAACGCTGGCCACCGGACTGGCGATGCAATGGCAGCAGACCTACGAATCCCTGGACGGCGGCGACACGCCGTATTCGCCGGATCCCGTGGCGGCAGGCCGCCGCAGCCTGCGTAATCTGGCACTGGATTATCTGGCTGCCACGCCGGCGCCCCAGGCCATTGAACAAGCGCGCGCGCAATATCAGAACGCCCGCAACATGACCGAGAGCATGGGCGCCCTGACCGTGCTGCTGAATCACGCGCCGCAGCATTGCGACGACCTGCTCGAACAGTTCCACGCGCGCTGGCACGAGGACCCCCTCGTCCTCGATCGCTGGTTCGGTGTGCAGGCGAGCGCCCGATCCCGTACGGTGGCCGACGTGCGCGCCCTGATGGCGCTGCCGGACTTCTCGCTGCGCAACCCGAACCGAGCCCGCTCCGTCATCTTCCGCTTCTGCCTGGAGAACTTCAGTGCACTGCATACGCCGGAAGGCTATGATTTCTGGGCCGAGCAGGTGCTGGCACTGGACCAGCTCA
>DATNAI010000293.1:0-6500 GCA_035572875.1 Castellaniella sp.
GAAGCCGGACCATTACTTTGCCGATTCACCCTGGCGCCGGGAGCCGGGCGCCGGGCCCGTGCTGCTGAACATGATTCACGAAGTCCACAACCTGCGCATGCTGTGCGGCGAGATCGCCAGCGTGCAGGCCTTCGCCTCCAGCGAGGTGCGCCAGTTCCCCGTTGAAGACACGGTGGCCATCAACCTGCGATTCGCCAACGGCGTCCTGGGGACGTTCATGCTGTCCGACACCGCGGCCAGTGCGCGAAGCTGGGAGCAGACGTCACAGGAAAACAAAGCCTACCCGACCTATGAGGACGAGGACTGCTACCTGGTGGCCGGCACGAACGGCAGCCTGGCAATCCCGACGATGCGTTTGAAAACCTACCCCCGCCCGATGGACCGGTCCTGGTGGAAACCATTCGAGGTCGGGGTCGTCGGGATGGTGCGCGAGGATCCGATCAAGCTACAGATGGAGCACTTCGGCGCACTGGTGCGCGGCGAAATGGATCCCCTGGTATCGGCGCGCGACGGGCTGCAGAATCTGCGCGTGACCGAGGCCATCGTGGCAGCCGCGCGATCGGGGTCCACGGTCGAGCTCTGAGCCGGTTGGTGTTCACGCCAAGCGCCGGGTCCATGACCCCGCGAGTACGGGACGCATCATGCGGCCGCGCGTTCGACACCGGACTTCCGCAGCCGGTAGGGGCGGATCAGCACGCCAGCGGGCAGGCCCAGGCCATCCGCGAGTTTGCGGATCATCTCCAGGGTCAGTGGCCTGACACGGTTCAGAATATCGGACACTCGGCCGCGCGGGCCAATATAAGGCTCCAGGTCCTTGCGCGTCAGGCCGCGCGCATCCATGACATGGTCCAGAAAATCGATGGGATCGGGATCAGCAATCGGAAAATGCTCACGTTCGTATTGTTCGATCAGCAAAGCCAGCACGTCCAGTTGGTCGGCAGCGGGTGATTTGTCGGGGGCGTCCCATAACCTGTCGACCTCGAGCAGGGCGGCCTGATAGTCCTTCCTGGTGCGAATCAGCCTGAGTTCCATATCGGCCTCCTTCAAATGGATTTCACGTCGATCCCATCGTACTCACCATGCGTACCGATGAAACGGACATACATCAACGCCTTGTCATAGCGCACCGCCGCGACCATGCGGTAATCGTTACCCTTAATGTTGAACACGACCCTGTTGTTTGCTGTGAAGCTGGCGTTCCCATAAGCAGCCTTGATGTCGGCTGGTGTCTTCCAGGTTGCCCGGCTTGCCAGGGCATACCACGCACGCAAAGGCGTCTCCGCATCGGGATGAGATTTCCAGAATGCCCGCAGGGTGGAAAGGGCGATGATGCGCATGAATCACTATAGCGCGATACCAAAAGGGTATCAACATTGAATCGACGTTCAAGTCTTAATGTCCCGCGCCGAACAACTGCGAGACCACGCCTCGCAGCCAGCGGTTCCCCGCCTCCTGGTGATACCGGGCGTGCCAATGCTGCCGGACGGCGAAGCCATCGACCGGCAGAGGACATGGGTAGACCCGGACATCACTCGCCCGCGCCAGCGTCTCGCCAATATGCCGGGGAAGCGTGGCGATGAGGTCCGTCGTCTGAATGATCGCCCCCAGTCCCAGGAAGCTCGGCAGCTCGAGCACGACATGGCGTGAAAGCCGCTCGCGGGCGAGTGCCTGCTCCAGGAGGCGGGCTCCGGTCCCTGCGGTGATCGCGACATGTCCCTCGATCCGGTATTGCCTGATTCCAAACCGACGCCGCACCCGGGGATGATTCCGGTTCGCCAGACACACCCAGTCCTGGTCGTACAGGTGCTGCTGATACACGCCGCCGCTGAGCCACGGCACGTAGCCAATGGCGAGATCGGCCTCTCCCGACTCCAGGGCGCGCTCCGTACTGCCATCGATGCGCAGGGCATCGAGCCGGATTCCCGGTGCCAGGCGGCGAACATGGGTCAGCAGGCGGGGCAGCAGCGTGATGTGGCTGGCGTCCGTCATGCAGATCCGGAACCGGCGTTGCGCAGTGGCCGGGTCGAACGTGATGTCCCAGGCCACGAGCCGCCGCATCATCTCGAGAATCTCGCGGCACGACCCGATCAGCGCGTCCGCCTGCGGTGTAGGCGCCATGCCGCCCGGCGTACGGATGAACAAAGGATCGCGCAGGCAGTCCCGAAGCTGGCGCAGCCAGATGCTGACGGTGGGCTGGCTTTGCCCCATTTGCTCGGCAACCCTCGTCACACTCCGCAGCTCATAGAGCAGATCAAACAGCCGGAGCAGCTTCAGGTCGGGCAAGGGATTGGGAAGAACCATGATCACCCATCCTTTATTGTCTGCTGCAATGTGGAGATTGCGCTCATTGTATTGGCAATATCACCGCCCGCGTCTACTGTGTACCCAGTTCGGAGGAGACATCATGAAAATCGCCATTCTGGGGTCGGGCGCCCTGGGCTGCACCTTCGGGGCAGCGTTGACCGAGGCCGGCCACGAAACCTGGCTGCTGGGCCGATCAGCGGCCCACACAGAGGCCATGCGGCAAAACGGCCTGCAGGTGGAAGACGCCAACGGCACGCGCCGTGTCGCGGTCCATGCCACCAATCTGCCTGCCGAGGCGGGCCCGGCCGATCTCGTAGTGGTTCTGGTGAAATCCATGCAGACCGAGTCCGCCATGCGCGGCGCGCTGGCGCTGGTGGGCCCGGAGACGTCGGTGATGTCCTTGCAGAATGGCCTCGGACATGAAGACATCCTCGGCCAGATCGTCGGACCAGAACACGTACTCGCGGGCAAGACGTATGTGGGCGGGGTGCTGCTCGGCCCCGGCCGCATTCTGTCGGGCATCAGGGGCAAGCCCACCCTCATCGGCGAGCTCGACGGCCAGATCACGCCGCGCGTGCAGCGCATCGCCGAAGCGTTCAACGAGGCCGGGCTGGCCACCACCATCAGCGACAACATCATCGGCACCATTTGGGACAAGCTGCTCATCAACGTCGCCACTGGCGCACTGAGCGCGATCACCCGGCTCACCTATGGTCAGCTCTACGATGAGCCGCTGCTGAAGGCCACGGCGGTGGCCGCTGTCGCCGAGGCGATGGAGGTCGCTCACGCCATGGACATCCGCCTGTCCATCGCACAGCCCGACCAGGCCTGGGACATGGCCTCCGCAGGGCTGCCTTACGGCTTCAAGGCCTCGATGCTGCAGAGCCTGGAAAAAGGCTCGGTCACCGAGGTCGATTTCGTCAACGGATCGGTCGTACGCTATGGCGCGTCGGCAGGGATCGCCACGCCGGTGAACGTGACACTCGTGGCCTGCCTCAAGGGCGTGGAACGCGCGATGAAAGACCAACAGGGAGCCTCGCAATGAACGCACCGAAAACATATGTGGAACACGTCGCCATCCGGGTACGGGACATCCACTGGCACATCCGCTTCTTCGAACAGGTCCTGGGCATGACGCTGCGCGAGACCCGGGGGACGCCGGAGGCGCCCACGCAATGCTGGACCCACGAGGGAATACAGCTCATCCACGCGCCACAACAGGCCACGGCGCACGGGCCACTCGCGCACATCGGGATCATGTGCGAAGACCTGGAGGCCTCACTGGCCCTGGCGCAGCAGCACGGTGTCAGAACGACGGAAGGAAAACGCGACTGGCTCCAGTTACCCGACGGCATCGTCGTCGAACTCATCCAGGCCAGCCCCGCCAGCAGCGTGTCGCAGGCACTGGCCGTCAATCCGCGAACGGAATGAAGGTCTAGCCATATGCCATCCGCCGAGAAATACTGGGACGACGCCCGGGTGGGCGACGAGTGCGACAGCCCCAGCTACGTGGTCACGAAAGAACGCATTCTGGCCTACGCCGATCTGACCGGCGATCACACACCCGTGCACGTCGACGAAGCCTATGCAAAGGCCAGCCACTTCGGCGGTCTGGTCGCGCACGGCCTGTTCGGGCTATCCGTCGCGGACGGGCTCAAGACCCAGAGCGACTACCGCTTCCTGCCCGGCATGTCGCTGGGCTGGACCTGGGATTTCCGCCTGCCCATCCGGGTGGGCGACGTGCTGCACGTGCATTTCCGCGTGGACTCGATGCGGGCCAGCAAGAGCAAGCCGGACTGGGGCATCGTGGTGCTCGCCTCCGACCTGATCAACCAGGACGGACAGTCCGTCCAGAGCGGCGAGCACCGCCTGATGGTGCCGCGCAAACCCGGAGCATTCTGATGCAGGCCAGTCCTCTCAAAGGCATTCGTGTCGTCGACTACAGCCATTTCCTGGCGGGCCCGTATGTGGGGCGTTGCCTGGCCGCGATGGGCGCCGAAGTCATCAAGGTCGAGCGCCCGGGCATGGGCGATGCGGGCCGCCGCCACGCCGCCATCCTGGACGATCATCAGAGCGGCTACTTCCTGCAGCTCAACATGGGCAAGAAGGGCGTGAGCGTCAATCTCAAGGATCCGCGCGGCCAGGACTTCATGCGGCGATTGTGCGATTCCGCGGACGTCTTCATCGAAAACTACAGGCCTGGCGTCCTCGACAAGCTGGGATTCGGCTTCGAGGCGCTTTCGCGGCGCAATCCGAAGCTCGTCTACTGCTCCATCTCGGCCTACGGGCACACGGGCCCCGATTCCCATCGGGCGGGATTCGGACTCATTGCGGAGGCCAAGAGCGGGATCATGCAAATGGTCGGCACGCCCGACGCGCCGCCCCCCATGCTTCGCATTGCGCTGGGAGACATGTATACCGGCATTCACGCGGTCGCCGCCATCAACGCGGCCCTGCTCGGCCGCATGACGAGCGGTCGGGGCCAACACATCGACATGGCCATGTACGATGCGTTGGTGTCCATGCACGACTACGCCGTTCAGTGCTACACGCTGAAGGGCGAGCTGCCCGAGCCGGCCGGGCATGATCTGCCGACCTCCACGCTGTACGGATCCTTCCGGGCATCGGACGGCGATCTGGTGATCGCCGCACAAGTGGACGACGCCTGGAAGCGGTTCGCCGCACTCATCGAGGCCCACGGCGGACCGGCCGGCTTCGGCGCGGACGCGCGGTTCCACACCACGAACGGGCGCAACGCCCACCGGGCCGAGATCCTGGCCGTCGTCGAACCCTGGGTCGCCGCGCGCCCCGTCGCTCGAGTGCTGGAACTGCTCGATGCGATCGACGTCCCCAGCGCAAAGATCCAGCGCATCGATGAAGTGCTGCGAGACCCCCAGATCGAGGCAAGAGGCATGCTCCTCGAACAGCATCACCCGCGCTACGGGACGCTGAAGCTGCCCAATCTGCCGTTCCGGTTCTCGGACTGCGAGGCGACCGTCCCCGATGTCGCACCCGACCTGGGGCAGCACAATGCCGAGGTCGCCCGGTCGCTGGGCTTCAGCGACGCGGAAATCGACGCGATGGAGCGCGACGGCGCGCTTTATTCCACAGAAGGCATGTAGCCGCCGCCGCGCCAGGGGAAAGTCCCCGTTTATTTCAGCTTGCACTCCCCGGACGGAGGCGGTACCAGGGAGGCCGGGAACGTGTGGGTAATGACGGGTCGCAGCACACCCTTGTCTTCCTTGACCTGTCCGATATAGTCGGGGATGACCAGCTGATGGTCTTCCGCCCGCATGGTCGCCGGCCCATAGATGGTGTCATACTGCAAGCCTTCCAGCGCCTTGGTGACCTTCCGGGGTTCGATGCTCCCGGCCTTCGTCACACCGGCGAAGATGGTTTGCATGCCGTTATAGGTCGAGCCTTCATTGTCCGTCGGAACGCGATGGAATTTGGCTTCCCACGCCTTGACGAACGCCTTGTTCATCGGGGTATCGATATCGGCTCCGTACTCCATGTTGCCTTCGATTCCCTTCGTGGCATCACCCGTGGCATTGACCACGAAGTTCATGATCATGGCGTGGCCGAGCGTGGTCTTCGAGGCCGCCAGACCGAAACTTTCCGCCTGCTTGACGTACCCGATCAAACCGCTGCCCACAAGCGCCACCCACACCCCGTCAATCGACGGATCGGCCTTGATCTGCGAAATGTAAGGTGCAAAATCTTTGGTGTCCATGGGCGGGAACAGCTTGAGGGATACCTTTTTCCCCTGAGCCTCGGCCGCCCTGGTGAACGCCTGCGCGGAGTCATGGCCCCACGCGTAGTCGGCGGCGATGATGGCGAAATTCTTTTGCGGGATGTCCTTCATCCACTGCCCGAACATGGCGATGTCCATTGAATCCGAGTGGTTGGTGCGGAACATGCCGGGCTTGCAACTGTCTCCCGTAATCTTGTCGCTCTTGCTCACGACTGCCATGAGCATGGCATCCCAGCGCTTCAGATTCTGACCGACGGCCAGGGTAATGGAAGAAGCGATGGGTCCGATCAGGAACTTGTGGCCATCCCGGGCCAGTTTCTCGGAAGCCTGAAGCCCCTGCTTGGGAGTGCTTTCGTCGTCGCCGGTCTTGACCAGCACTTTTCGGCCATCGATGCCGCCTTTGGCATTGGCCTCGTCGGCGGCGAACTGAATGGCCCGCATG
>DATNAI010000294.1:0-4790 GCA_035572875.1 Castellaniella sp.
CTGTCGAAAAGCAAATCATAGTCATGGAGATGCGCGCTGAAAATATTTACGGCCACGCGGCGCGCGGGGACGCGATTTCTCTGGATTTGCTCTCTCCGGTCGGGTTAGGTTGGGATAAGGTATAAGCAAAAGTTGGCGGGCTTCGGCAACGTCACGACAGCGCAGCCTCACCCAGCCAACACGCGCGAACAGGGAGAAATCGTGGATGATTCATCCAACGAGACGGCTGGTGCTGCGCGCATCGCTGGGTAGCGCTGCCGCGGCCGCGATGATGCACCGCCACGCCGCAAACGCGGAAGCCGGCACCGCCACCACTCCCAGGCATGGCGGCGTCATCCCCATGCAGTCCTACTCGTTCCCGCCGCCCAACTGGCATCCTCACTGCACGAACACCGTCCAGGTGATGAGTTATTCGGGCCTCTACAATCAACTCGTCGAGTTCAACCCCGAGACCGAAGATCAGGGTGACATAAGAGGCGACCTTGCGACAAGCTGGGAGCTCAGCCAGGACGGCAAGGCCTATACCTTTCATCTCAATCCCAAGGCGAAATGGCAGGACGGCAAGCCGGTCACCGCCGAGGACGTCGTATACAGTCTGGACAGCATGGTGGACGCGGACGCCAAACCGCCGAGGGTGGTGACGCTGCCGGCGATCGGACCCTATTACGAGAAAGGGACCGCCCGCGCGATCGATGCCCACACCGTCGAGGTGCCCCTGAAAATCCCGTTCGCACCTGACTTCATACCAACGCTCGCCTTGGACTTCTGCAAGATCATCGCCAGGCACTGGGGCGAGTCGGACATCGATCACCAGAAATGGGAAAACGCCATGGGGTCCGGGCCGTTCAAGCCCGGCAAATTCGTCAAGGATGTCTCGATAGCGCTGGAAAAGAACAAGGATTACTGGAAGCCGGGGCTGCCGTACATCGACGGCATGGTGCATTACGTCATCAAGGACAAAGGCACCGCCATCGCGTCCTACAAAACCGATCGGGTCCTGGAGACCAACTGGGGGGTCACCAACCTGAGCAGCAAGGAAGCCGTCCAGCTTCAGAAGGAGGCGGGAGACAAACTCCGGATAGAATATATCCGTAACGCCGGCGTGTTTTTCTTCTTCATGAATACGAGTGCTGCACCCTTCGACAACCCGAAGGTGCGGCAGGCCGTCAACCTGGCCATAGACCGCCAGTCCCTGGTCGAAACCTTCGGAGTGCCAGGGCTGGACAGCCTCGGCCCACCCCTGGGCGTGGGGATGTGGTTCAGCCGATCGGCCGAGGAGATTGCCAAATTGCCCGGCTGGCGGCAGCTCAATGGCCGGAAGCATCCCGATGACATCGCCAAAGCCAAGGCGCTGCTGGCCGAAGCGGGCCATCCTGACGGCTTCAAGGCCGAAATGATGGTCAGGCAGGTCGTGCAATACCCCGACCAGGCCCCAATCTTCAAGGAACAACTGAAGAAGATCGGTATCGACATCACCATCAAGCTCGTCGACAGCGCGACCGGCTATCAACGCTACCTGCAGGGCGACTGGATGTGCGCCCCTCAGGGGAGCGCCAATTTCCAGATCGCGCCCGATGCCCTTTTCGGCCGCGTGTGGATGCCGAAGGGGACATGGGCACGGTATGCCAGATCCACGCCACCCAAATGGTGGCAGGAGGACTATATCCGGCAGGCCAGTGAACAAGACCGCGACAAGCGCGTGGCGATCCTGCGGAAGATGGAAGACTTCCTCATCCTCGAGGATCCCGGCGGCAGCGCGATGGCGTACTGGAGTTCCTCGAATTGGATATTCAACAAGAAGATCAAGGGGATCCACCCTTCAGCCTCGCAATGGGGCGGCTTCAAGCACGAGACCGACTGGCTGTCTGACGAGGCCTGAATCCTTGCAACTGCAAGGACACGGGCGCCGGAAGTCCGGGTCATGTGAGGGCGCCGATGCAAGCGTATATAGCGAAACGAATCCTGCTGTTCATCCCAACCCTGCTGATGGCGACCATCATCGCTTTTCTGCTGCTGCGCGTCATTCCCGGCGATCCGGCGCTGGTGAAACTCGCGGGAGAGACCGGCGACGCCAACTTCACCCCGGCGGAACTTCACGATCTGCGGGTAAAGCTCGGAACCGACCAGCCGATGTACGTGCAATATGGCAAGTGGGTATGGGGTATGACCCATCTGGACTTCGGCCAGTCCATGTTCTTTGGAGAGCCGGTCGCCGACGATCTGGCTGAGAAGTTTCCCATCACGCTCGAGCTGACCGTTCTGGCAATGGTCATCGCCACCGTCATCGCCATACCGCTGGGCCTCATCTCCGCCATAAAACAGGACAGCGCCGCCGACTATGCCGCCCGGGTCATCTCGATTGCCGGTGTGGCCCTGCCAAACTTCTGGGTCGGCATTCTGATCATCTACTTCCTCGTCAGTGTTTTCGGCTGGATACCGCCCCTGGGCTACGCAACCCTCTGGGACGATCCATTAACCAACCTGCAGCAGTTCTTCTTTCCGGCCCTCGCCCTGGGCTTCTATCAGATGGCATTCACGGCGAGAGTCACGCGCTCATCCATGCTGGAGGTGTATCGGGAAGACTATACCCGCACGGCACGCGGAAAGGGCCTCGCGGAACGGGTCGTGATCCTGAGGCACGCCCTGAAGAATGCCCTGCTCCCTGTCGTCACCATCTCCGGGTACCAATTCGGCCGCCTGCTGGCCGGCACCGTGGTGATCGAGAACATCTTCATGATCCCGGGGATGGGCAAGCTTCTCATCGATAGCGTATTTCACAGAGATTACACCGAAGTTCAGGCCATCGTCATGGTGATAACCGTTACAGTGTTGATCCTAAATCTGGTCCTGGATGTCACCTACGGCTGGTTGAACCCCCGCATCCGTTACCGGTGACCGGCCAGTCCTGATCACAGACGAGCGGTCCATATGACAGAGGGCAAGGGATGGCGCAGGACAGCATTCGCATAGCATTGCCGCCGCCGGTGCTGCCGGTGCGCGGCGTCCCGCCGATCGGCGCGATCTGGCGGCAAATTATCCGATTTGCCAGGACAAAGCCGCTGGGCGCGTTCGGCGGCGTGGTCGCTCTTGTTCTCGTCGTCGTCGCCATCTTTGCGCCCGTCATCGCCACGCACGACCCGAATGCGACCAACTCGGCTCTGGTCTTTGCCCCTCCCGGCTCGGAGTACTGGCTGGGCGGCGATCAGGTGGGTCGCGACGTATTCAGCAGGCTGGTGTACGGCGCGAGGATTTCGCTCTATGCCGGCCTGCTCAGCGCCTTCATCGGGGCCAGCATAGGCATGCTGATCGGCGTGACCAGCGCCCATTTCGGCGGCATGACAGATCTGATCATCCAGCGCGTCATCGATGCCCTGATGGCCTTCCCGCCTCTTATTCTGGCGATTGCGATCATGGCCGCGCTGGGTGCGTCCCTGAACAACGTCGTCATCGCGCTCAGTATCGCGTTCATCCCCAGTACCGCCCGGGTCCTGCGGTCCCAGGCCTTGGCCGTCAACGAAATGAACTACATCCTGGCTGCCAAGGCGATCGGCGCCGGCCACGCGCGCATCATTTTCCGCTACATGATTCCAAATTGCCTTGCCCTGTACATCGTGCTTCTCACGGTGTTTCTGGGCACGGCAATCGTTGCGGAAGCCACCTTGAGCTTTCTTGGGATCGGAGTGCCCCCGGACGTTCCTTCCTGGGGAGGCATGTTGAATGGAGCCGCACAGACATACGTGCACGTGGCCCCCTGGTTAGGCATCTTTCCTGGCCTGGCCATAGCCCTGGTGGTTTTCGCCTGGAACCTTCTGGGGGATGCCCTGCGGGACGTGCTGGATCCGAGGTTGAGGGGGACCGCGTAAAGCCGAACCCGGCAACCCCGGTCGCTCGTCCGGCTTCCGCTGTCGGCTCGTGCACCACAGGCACCGGGGCGCGGCAAGCCAGATGCCCGCCAACGCGATGATCGCCCGAGGCGTTACTTCTCCGTTTTTGAAGGTGTTCGCATGACCACGCTGCTGGAGGTTCGGGATTTACGGACCCACTTCTTCACCCAGACCGGTGTGGTGAAAGCGGTGGATGGCGTCTCGTATTCCGTCGAAGAGGGAGAGACACTGAGCCTGGTTGGAGAGAGCGGCTGCGGCAAGAGCGTCAGCGCCCTGTCGATCATGCGTCTCGTCCCGAACCCGCCTGGCAGGACGATCGGTGGGGAAATCATCTTCGACGGTCAGGACCTGCTCAAGCTGTCCGACGACGAGATGCGGCGCATCCGCGGCAAGCAGATCGCGATGGTCTATCAGGAGCCGATGACCTCCCTCAACCCCGTGCTCACGATAGAACGCCAGCTCACCGAATCACTCGAGCTCCACCTTGGCATGGATCGGGCGGCGGCGCGCCAGGAAGCGGTGCGGCGTCTTGAGCAGGTCGGGATACCGGACCCAAGGCGGAGGCTCAGGCAATATCCACATCAATTCAGCGGCGGAATGCTTCAGCGCGTGATGATTGCCATCGCGCTGAGCTGCAACCCCAAGCTGATCATCGCCGATGAGCCGACAACGGCCCTGGATGTGACGATCCAGGCCCAGATCCTGGATTTGATGAAGCGGCTCAGCCGGGAATACGGAGTTTCCCTTGTCATTATTACGCACAATCTCGGTGTGGTAGCCCGCTACGCCGATCGGGTGAACATCATGTACGCCGGGAAGGTCGTGGAGCGGGGAACGGCCCGGGATATCTATCGGAGTCCCAGCCATCCCTATACCTTGGGGCTGCTGAACTCTGTCCCCCGGCTC
>DATNAI010000295.1:0-14923 GCA_035572875.1 Castellaniella sp.
TTGCGAAGTTTATGGTCTATCAAGCGGTCACGCCGGGGTGAAACATGAGCAAAAGTCAGGACGCCAAAAAGTCTCAGAAAAAGGAACCCACACGGACTCCGAAGGAGAAAAAGGAACTCAAGCGGCAGAAGAAAGAGGCGGCCGGTCGTTAGTTCCGACCGATACGCGTCCCTCAATGCAGCTTCACACGCGGGTTGCCGCGGTTGAGCAATAGCCGCCCGATGGCGATCGCGCCGGTCCGTACCACCCCTAACACTACCAGGTGGTGCCTGAGATGCAAGCTCATGTACATGAGGCGGGCCAAGAGACCTTCGACGAACCAGCGTTTATCGAATAACACGCCCATCAGGCTGCCCAGCCCGTCCGAGCGCCCTATCGAGACCAGTGAGCCGTGGTCGCGGAAACGAAATGGCGTTGTCCCCGGGGGATGTCCCTTGATGCGCGCCTGCAACGTGTCATAGAGATACGCAGCCTGCTGGCTGGCTACCTGGGCCTTGGCCGGTAGCGACTGGTTTTGGCCCGCCCAAGGTGCTTGGGCGCAATCGCCGAATGCAAGAATATGAGGATCGCTTGCCTGCAATCGTTCGTCCACCACGATTTGGTGGCGCCGGTTGGCCTCCAGGCCCAGTTCCGACAAAATGGACGGCGCTTCTATCCCGGCCGCCCACACGCACAAATCGGCCGGGTAGCGGTGTCCCTCGCTGTCCTCGAGGCAGTCCGCGTGGACGGCGGCCACTCTTACCGACGTCTTCACGATGATGCCGCGTTCGAGCAATAGCTGTTGCGCCTTGGATGACACCTTTTCCGGTAGGGCGGCCAGGATGCGGTCCCCACCCTCGAGCACGGTGATCGCCACGTCGCGGGCAGGGTGCAGATCTTCCATTCCGTAATACGCGAGGCCTGCCAGCGAATCGACGAGCTCTGCCGCAAGCTCGACGCCGGTCGCTCCGCCGCCCACGATGGCAATATTCAGTGCGTCGTTCTGCCGTACGGCAGTGTGGTCATCAGCGGCCGCATCCCGGGCGGCGTCGACACCCTCCGGTGTGCCGGCGCGCGCGTCGACCTGTTTTGCGATCCTTCTCCCGTTGAGCAGCGCAAGGGCCCGCAATATGTTTTGACGAAAGTGTTCTGCATCGGCGGTGGAATCGAGCGCAAAGGCATATTGGGATGCGCCCGGCGTACCGAAGAAATTGGACTTGCTGCCGATTGCCAACACCAGGGTATCGTAGGGTACGGTGCGCGCCGGGAAAATCTGTTCTCCGCCAGCCTCATGCACGGGCGCCAGCAGGGCGTGTCTTGTGTCGCGGTCTATGCCCCGAATCGACCCATGCAGGAAGGTGAATCCGCAGTCGCGTGCCACCGTGAAATACGACAGCGCTTCGCGGTGGACGTCCAAGGTGCCGGCGGCCACCTCGTGCAGCGACGGCTTCCAGATATGACTGTCCACCTTGTCGATCAGGATAACGTTTTCGGGACCGAATCGGTGTCCCAGGCGGGCCGCCAGTTCCAACCCGCCGGCTCCGCCGCCAACGATGACGACCCGGTGCGCATGCTGCCTCATTCCTGTTGCTCCTTGTGCGGGGAGCCACGCCTGAGCCGGTGGCGCCCTCCGAGCCCCTCGCTGCGGCTCTACAGAAGCATCGCACAGCACGCCGCATGCCGCAGGGCGCCATCGGAACTTACTGTCACGGTGGGCCGACAAAATCTCCCGCGGCATCTTCCTGTGCGTTGATATCGCTCATGCTCACGCCGGCAAGGAGCTTCCCGGCCTCCTTGCACGCCTTGTGCATCACCGGTTTTCGGCCTTTATACACGAGTAGGCCCTCAAAATTCCATCCTCTGCCGATACCGCTGTAGGCGACGTAGCTGTATGCACCATGGGTGAAGCGCACGTAGATGGCCCCGCCGCCGGAGAACATCGGTTCGGCCTTGTAAACCTGGCTTCCGGAAGCTGGGCCGGAAAGGGTCATTTCGATCTTGTCGGCCTGACCATAGGTGTAGGTGGGGCGGGTGTCGAGGCGGGTCAGGGCGAGCGTCCTGCCGTTGGTGAGGACGCAGCTTGTGTCGCGCGCTTCGGCGGATACCGCAAACAGCGAGGCCGCCGCAAAGACTACAGAAATAGCGGTGTTGAGCTTCACTGTTCTGATGCGATTCCTCGCCGAAGATCCCGGCATTTCATTCGGCTCCCAGCGCGAGATAGGCCGCATGGACCGCCTGCTCGCCGTATTTCCGCTCCAGACGGCGCACGGTGAAATGGCCGCGCGCCATATCCTGGAAGTGGTCGATGAACAGCGTGTTGACCAGGGCGCCTCCAGCGGCACCTAATGCGGGAATCGCCTGGGCGGCGAGCTTCTCGGTCACCTGGATGCCAAAGCGGTCAGCCACGGCTGAAATCAGCCGGGCGATTGCGGGAGCGGTCGCACTATCGACCGCCGCTTGTGCAGCCAGGTAGTCGGCGGCTTGAGCGACCGCCTGGACCAGCGCCACGCGCGCGGCGTAGTAACCGCTTTCCGCGGCGTTGTCGCTGGTGGATTGGCCGCCCAGCGCGAAGACGGAAAGGCACGCCTGGCGTGTGCCGGCATCTTGCAGGGATTCACCTTCGCTGCGAGCGATGGCCGCGATGGAACGCATCATCAGCGTGGTGGAGATCGGCAGTTCGACGGCGAGCCCCGCAATACCGAAGAATCCTCCGACACCGCCGGTGATGGCGGCTCCCCATTTATGCCAACGATCGGCGCTTTTGCTGCCGGGGGCGTCGTCCAGCGTGAAGATCGCGGCTTCTGTCGCCTTGCCGAGCGCCGTTCGCGTCAGATCTCCGATTCGCGCCGACCAGCCCGCGGGGAGCATGTCGAGCCCCTTTTCGATGGGCGTTCCGATCAGGTTGGTCATGCGCGCCGCGAGGCCTGGGTTTTCAAGCAGATGGCGCGCCGTGCGCAGGTCGTTCAGATCAGTGCTGTCCAAGGGCGTGTCCATATCTCCCGCCGATCTATCCTCAGGCGTGCGCCGACGAGTTCATCAATGGTGCTGTGCCGGCCGAATCTGCATTCGCTTCTTCGCCGGTCGGTGGACGTACGTCCGGCAGGAACACCGCCAGCAGCCCGATCAGCGGTAGAAACGAGCTGATTTGATAGACGAAATCAATGCCGTAGCGATCGGCCACCGCCCCGAACAGTGCGGCGCCGAGTCCGCCGAGGCCGAAGCTGAATCCGTAGAACAGGCCCGAGATCATCCCGATTCGGTGAGTGAGCATGTCCTGGGCGTATACGATGATGGCCGGATACGCGGACGCCAGCACCAGACCGATGACGACACTGAGCGCGACAGTCCAGCCCAGCCCCACGTAAGGCAGCATCAGCGTGAAAGGCGCGCAGCCGAGAATCGAGAACCAGATGACCCACTTGCGGCCGATACGGTCGCCCAGCGGGCCGCCGATCAGCGTGCCACCGGCGACCGCCAGGAGAAATACCCCCAGCAGATACGCGGCATTGTGGTCGGACAACCCGAAGCGGTGGATGAGGAAGAACTCGTAGTAGCTATTGATGCTCGCAAGGTAGAAGAATTTGGACACCATCAGGACGAACAGCACGCCGATCGTGCGGCGCACGACCGGCTTGGAGTAGCGGCGTGTCCCGTGTCTCCGCTTGGACTGGCGCAGGTCGAGATGATGCGCATACCAGCGGCTGACCTGCAGCAGGATCACGATTCCGATCAGGGCCGCAAGTGCGAACCAGGTAATGCGCGCACGCCCCTGCAGGCCGTACTGCAGCACGAGGGCACCGGCCACGATCGGGCCCAGGGCTTGCCCCGTGTTGCCGCCAATCTGGAAGAGCGACTGGGCCAGGCCGAAGCGTCCGCCGGCGGCCGTGCGGGCGACTTGCGCCGATTGCGGATGGAAGATGGAAGAGCCGCAGCCGATCAGCGCGACGGCGAGCAGCAGCAACGTGTAGTTGGGGGCCGCCGACAGAAGAATCACACCCGTCAGGGTGAAGCACATGCCGACCAGGGTCGCGTACGGCAGCGGATATCGATCCGTCACCATGCCCACGACGGGCTGCAGCAGCGATGCCGTCATCTGGAAGGTCAGCGTGATGAGCCCGATCTGGACGTAGCTCAGATGGAACTGCGCACTGAGCAGTGGGTAGACGGTGACGATCAGCGACTGCATGATGTCGTTCATCATGTGGCCGACGCTGACGCCCGCGATCACGGCGTAGTGGGTGTGGTGGGACGGTCGGCGCACGGCATGGGCCGATGGCTGGCTGCCTGCTTCAGGAGCCGTGGAAGTCGGGATGTTCGAACTCATATGAGAGGTGGCATTTTTTGATGCGCGGAAATCCGCCCTTTCGCAGCATAAACCAGATCGGGAGGACGCCTGCAACGCTGATCGGGCACCGTTTTTGGCTCAACGTCCCTTGCGCGCGTCCTCGGACAGCAACTGTTCGAGCTCCTCGGCCACTTGCCGCGTGGTTTGCAGCAACTGCTTCTCGTCGTGAAAAACCGCGTACTGTCGATCCAGCAACTCGTGATCGTAGCGTCGGAAGCGCTCGAGCGCGTCTCGCGTCTCATGAGCGGGCTGGCCCAGTCCCTCCAGCACATTCTTGGTCAGTTCCAGGCTCGAGTACAGCGTCTCCCGCACGCTGAGCTTCACGCCCAGTTCGCGCAGCAGGTGAGCATGATGCCGGTTGCGGGCACGCGCGTAGATCTGCACGCCTGGAAAATGATTGCGTACAAGGGTCGCCACATGGACCGAGTCCTGCACGTCATCGATGGCCAGCACGAAGATCCTCGCCGCGGCCACATGCGCGGCGCGCAGCAGGTCGAGCCGCGTGGCGTCGCCGAAGTAGACCTTGTTGCCGAAGCGGCGAATCGTGTTGACTTCATCCAGATCCGCGTCCAGCGCCGTGAACGCGATGTTCTGCATGGCGAGCACGCGCCCCACGATCTGCCCGAATCGTCCAAAGCCGGCGATGACGACTTCCGTGCCCTTGTCGGTGATGACATCGAATTCAGGCGGCGCGTGGCGGGCCGCGCGAACGTCCAGCACCTTCTCGTTGACCATCACGAGGAATGGCGTCGCCACCATGGAGAGCGTCACGGCCAGATTGAGCAGGTCGGCGGTGTGCCGGGGGAGCATGTGATACGCCGCCGCCGTGGCGAAGATCACGAAGGCGAACTCGCCCCCCAGTGCCAGCACCGCGGCGAAGTGGCGCGGCGCCGGCGCCGGCAGGTTAAAGAGGCGGGCCGCTCCGTAGAGCACCAGCGCCTTCACCACCAGGAACCCCGCCGTGACGCCCAGCACCCGCAGCGGAATGGCGGCGAGCAAACCCAGGTTCACCGACATGCCCACGGCCACGAAGAACAAACCCAGCAGCACCCCTTTGAACGGTTCGATGTCGGCTTCGAACTCGTGTCGGTACTGCGAGTCGGCCAGCAACATGCCGGCCACGAATGCGCCCAGCCCCATGGAGAGCCCCAGGCGTTCGGCGGCGAGGCTCGCGCCGATGACGATCAACAGCGCCATGGCGGTGAAAATCTCCGGGGTGCCGAAGCGCATGATGAAACTGAACGCCCAGCGCACCACGTATCGGCCGCCCAGGAACAGCAGCGCCACGGCAGTCGCGACGATCAGCAGCGCCGATGCAAGGCTGGTGCCGGGCTCGCCACCCCCGCCGCCCGAGAATACCTTGAGCAGGGCGAGCACCGGTATGGCGGCGATATCCTGGAACAGCAGCGTGCCGAACGCCGCACGGCCGTGATGGGTGGTGAGCTGCTTTTTCTCGGCCAGCATTTGCAGGACGAAGGCGGTGGAGGAGAGCGAAAGCCCGAATCCCGCGATGAGGGCCGGCACCCAGGCCACGCGGAGCGCACGGGCGGCCAGCACCAACAAGACGGTCGTCGCCGCCACCTGCAGCGCCCCTACGCCAAACACGGTGCGCCGCAGTGCCCACAAGCGGGACGGCTGCAGTTCCAGCCCGATGATGAACATCAGGAGCACGACGCCGATCTGCGAAAAGCTCAGCAGTGCACCCACCCCGGTGATGAGCCGCAATCCCCACGGCCCGATCAGAACGCCGGCAATCAGATAGCCGAGGACAGAACCGAATCCCGACTTGCGCGACAGAGGCACCGCCACGCAGGCGGCAATAAGGAAAATGAGAACCTGGGGCAGGAAGGTCATGGGCGGCGGCTCTCTGCTTCTTTTCTATGCGGAAGGGCGGCCATGGAGCCGCAATCAAGGCTACAACAAAAGAGTGCGGCTCTGCATCCGCAAAATGGGATGCGTCAGGCGAAAGTGCGCTCCTGACGCAAGCGGATACACACGTCGCGTTGCGACGCACGCGTGCCTATCCCACAATGACAGGGTAGTCTGGGCGGGCGCCAGCGTGTCAGACGTCGTCGCTCCCACAGTTCTGGGTGATTGGACCCATTCAGGAGGCCATGAGTCACGACTGATCTGATCTCCATCATCGGTTGGCGCCTGCTTGCAGCGGCGGGCCTGCTCGCTGGGTCGGCGTCCGCGGATGCCGCCACGCCCATGGGCTACTTTTCGCAGGCGTCCGGGCCCGCCGCAGTCCCGACGATGCACTTGGCCTGGGCCATCACGGCGCTGTCTGTTGCGGTCCTCGTCATCATTGCCGTGATGCTGGCCGCGGCGCTGCTCAGGCGCCGACCGCCGGCAGAGTCCGATGCAGTAGGTCCCGACCATGGCGGCATGACATTCGTCTACGTCAGTGTGGGCGTCTCCGTGGTTGCATTGCTGGCGGCGCTGGTCTACACGCTCATGACGCTGGAAGCCGTCGCCCGGCCGTCGTCCGCACCGGGCTTGACGATTACCGTGACCGCCCACGACTGGTGGTGGGAGGCCCGCTACCAGGACTCCTCGGAGCCGGGCCGGCATTTCGTCACCGCCAACGAGATCCATATCCCGACGGGCGTGCCCGTCCGCATCGAACTTCAGAGCGTGGACGTCATCCATTCATTCTGGGTGCCGCATCTGGCGGGCAAGACGCAGGCGATACCCGGCCAGGTGAATCATCAGTGGATCCAGGCGGACGCGCCGGGCGTCTATCGGGGCCAGTGCGCCGCCTTCTGCGGCGCGCAGCACGCCCACATGGCATTTGAAGTGATCGCGCAGGCGCCGGCGCAGTTCGAGGCCTGGCGCGACGCTCAGCTGCGGCCGGCCGAGGATCCTGCGGACGTTCCCGGTCGCACGGGCCGGAAATTTTTCATGGAACGCTGCGCGGGTTGCCACACGGTACGCGGCACCGAGGCGCAGGGTGCTTTCGGGCCGGATCTGACGCATCTGGGTTCGCGCCGGCGAATCGCCGCTGGCACGCTGGCCAATACGCCTGAAGAGTTGCTGGATTGGGTCCGTCATGCGCAAAAGATCAAACCCGAATCCCTCATGCCCAGTTTCTCGCTGAAGCCGCGGGAGGCGGCGGCGCTGGGCGCCTATCTGGCGACGCTGCACTAGCGCCCGCGCCCCGAGGAGACCCGCATGCCCCATGACGCGCCGAATTCCCTGGACCTGCATTTGACCCGTGAGCCCGAGATCGGCGGGCTCGCGCAGGGGTCGGAGCGGGAACAGAGGTTGCGCGAATTATGGGAAGGCCGCTCGGGTTGGCGCGGCTGGCTCGCCACCGTGGATCACAAGCGCATCGGCCTGCGTTATATCGTCACGGCGTTCATTTTCCTGATGGTGGGCGGCATCGAGGCGCTGATCATGCGGGTGCAGCTGGCGCAACCCGGCCTGCATGTGGTGTCGCCCGAACAATACAGCGAGCTCTTCACGATGCATGGCATCACGATGATCTTCCTGTATGCCTCGCCGATCCTGTCGGGGTTTTCCAATTATCTGTGGCCGCTGGTGCTGGGTGCGCGCGACATGGCGTTCCCGCGCCTGAACGCCTTGTCCTACTGGGTGTTTCTGTTTGCGGGCATTTTCCTGTATGCCAGTTTTCCGCTGGGACAGGCGCCGGATGCCGGCTGGTTCAATTATGTGCCGCTGTCGGGGCTGACGTATGACCCAGGGCCGAACATCGATGTCTATGCGCTGGGCATGGTGTTGCTGGGGGTGTCCACGACGGTGGGTTCCATCAATTTCGTGGTGACGCTGCTGCGCATGCGCGCGCCTGGCATGTCGATCAACCGCGTGCCGATCCTGGTGTGGGGAACGGTGACGGCCTCGGTGGCTAATCTGCTCGTGGTGCCGGCGGTCAGCCTGGCGTTCGTGATGCTGTGGCTCGATCGGCAGTTCGGCACCCAGTTCTTCGACGTGGCCGGCGCGGGGCGGCCCATGTTGTGGCAGCATCTGTTCTGGATGTTCGGCCATCCCTGGGTCTATGTCGTCGTCCTGCCGGCGATGGGCATCGTCTCGGACGCGCTGCCGACGTTCTGCCGCCGCCCGCTGGTCGGCTATACGGCGGTCGCGGTGGCCACCGTGGCGACGATGGCGGTCGGCTTTGTCGTGTGGATCCACCATATGTTTGCCAGCGGCATCGCGCCGCTGGCGCTGTCGTTCTTCGGAGCCACCAGCACGATCATCTCGATTCCCAGCGCGGTGGCGACATTTGCCTGGATCGCCACCATCTGGCTCGGGCGTCCGGTGTACCGGGTGCCTTTCCTGTTTTTCGCCAGTTTCATCCTGATGTTTGTCGTGGGCGGCGTGTCGGGTGTGATGACGGCGGCCGTGCCGCTCGACTGGCAGTTGACCGGCACCTATTTTGTCGTCGCCCATCTGCATTATGTGTTGTTGGGCATCAATGTCTTTCCAGTGCTCGGAGGCCTGTATTACTGGTTCCCCAAGGTCACCGGGAAGATGCCCAATGAGTCGCTCGGCAAGCTGGCGTTCTGGGTGATTTTCATCGGCTTCAACGTGGGATTCTTTCCGATGCACATTGCCGGCCTGCTGGGAATGCCGCGCCGCGTCTATACCTACCCGAGCGGCCTGGGATGGGCGGCACCGAACCTGGTCACCTCCGTGGGTTCGTTCGTGTTCGCCCTGGGGATCCTGATCTTCCTGGTTGATCTGGCAGTCAGCCTGCGGCGGGGCAAGCCGGCGGGCGACAACCCCTGGGATGCGGCGTCGCTGGAATGGACGGTCTCGTCGCCGCCGCCGCCCTACAACTTCGCCGTCGTGCCGTTGGTGGCGAGCCGCCATCCATTATGGGAGAAACGCCTCGGGCATCTGCCTCGCTCCTCCGTGGATGAGGGCTATGTGCTGGACCACGGCCGCGAGGCGATGGGCACGACTTGGCTCGATGCGCGGCCCGACATCATTCTGAGGATGCCCGAAGACTCATTCGCCCCGTTGCTGCTGGGGCTGTCCAGCGCCATGCTGTTCGTGGCCTTGTTGCTGCATGGCTGGATTTTCGCGGGGCTGATGGTCGTGGCATGCGGGATATCCATCCTGGTATGGCTGTGGCCCGAGCGCCTGCTGATCCAGCGTGAACCCCGGGCAGTGCAGGACGCGGGGGAGACGCCATGAACGAACTGCATTACTACGATCTTCGCGCCTTCCCGGTCGGCAGTGCGGGGGCCCGATCCAGCGGCTGGTGGGGCATGATGGCCCTGATCGCGACCGAGGCCGCCTTGTTCAGTTATCTGATCTTTTCCTATTTCTATCTGGGCTCCCAGACGGGGCAGCACTGGCCGCCCGAGGGGCTGCCCAAGCTCGGCATCGGCGCGCTCAACACGGGCGTGCTGCTGTCCAGCAGCGTTTTCGTGTGGCTCTGCGAACGCCTGGTGCGGCGCCGCAGGATCCGCTGGGCAGCGGCGTCGATGGGAACGGGCATCCTGCTCGGCCTGATCTTCGTCGGGATCCAGCTCAGGGAATGGCACAACCATCCGTATGGAATCGCCACACACCAGTATGGGTCGCTGTATTTCACGATCACCGGCTTCCATGTCCTTCATGTGTTGGTGGGGCTCGTCGTGCTGTCCATGCTGCTGATATGGGTCGCGATGGGTTATTTCGACGAAAGGCGCAGCGCGGCGTTGAAGATCGGCAGTCTGTATTGGCATTTCGTCGATGTCGTGTGGATTTTCATTTTCACGACGCTGTATGTGACACCTTTTCTTTTCTAGGAGAGTGACCATGGCAGCCACGGGGATTTATCCGGATCGCGCCCGCCATCGTCGGCCATCCGGGTGGGGTGCCGTCCGAAGCGAGCGGTACCGGGATCCTGCCGCAGTTTCCTCTCGGCGTGCCGATCCGCGTAGCGGTCGGCGCCGGGAGTCGCGGCCGGGGGGGTGGGCCATGCTGTTCGGGCTGGTCGGTACGGCCGCCGCCTGGTTCCTGCTGACGGAGTTTGGCGAGACGCTGACGGCCCAGGTCTGTTTTCGGCACGAGATGGCATCATCCCTGCCGCGATGGCTGATGCCGTCGATCCACGCGATCACGGTGCTGGCCTTGGTGATCGGCCTGATGGGCGTGGCGGTTGCGGCGTGGAACTGCTGGCACACGCGCACGGTCCCGTCCAGCCCCAGGCATGTGCTGGATACCCGGCCGGGGCGGCGGCATTTTCTGGCGACGGCAGGCTTGTTGTTCAGTCTGCTGTTTCTGTTCGGACTCGTGGCGGCGGGGCTTGCCGTGTGGCTGGTATCGCCCTGCGGCCCATGGCGGTGATCGACATGAATCGCTTCCTTCGGCGCGCCTTGCATGTCGCCCTGACCTTGTCGGCGCTGGCGGCCGCGCTGTACGGCCTGGCCTGGCTGAATATCCCGGCATACGCGCTGCCGTCGGATGATTCGGGTTCGGTCGACTTCACCGATCCGGCTTTGGTGGCGCGCGGGGCCTACGTGGCTCGACTGGGCGACTGTGCCGGCTGCCATACGGCGCTGCAGCCCGGCAGTCCGCCGTTCGCGGGCGGCCAGCCCATGAATGCTCCCTTCGGCATCATCTACACCACCAACATCACGCCCGATCCGCAGACCGGCATTGGCCGCTACAGCTACGCCGACTTCGAGCGCGCCGTGCGCGGTGGCGTGAGGCCTGACGGCAAGCGACTGTACCCGGCCATGCCGTATCCGTCTTTCACCAAGGCCAGTGATGATGATATCCGCGCCTTGTATGCGTACTTCATGCATGGCGTGGCTCCTGTGCGGCACCGTCCGCCCACTACCCAATTGGCGTTTCCTTTCAACCAGCGCTGGGGGATTCTGTTCTGGGATTGGGCGTTCGTGCCGCATGGCCGCTTTCAGCCCCCTCCGGGCAACCATGACGTGCAGTGGCTTCGCGGCGCGTATCTGGCTCAATCGCTGGGGCACTGCGGCGCCTGCCATTCGCCCCGAGGTCCGGCCTTCGAAGAACGCGGCTACGACGAGTCGTCCGCCGCCTTCCTGACGGGCGGCATCAATGACAACTGGTTTGCGCCCAACCTGACCGGTGAACCGGGTTCGGGGCTCGGCCGTCTGTCCGAGCAAAATATTGTCGAGTTCCTGAAAACCGGACACGGCAAACCGCTGCATATCGTCGCGTTCGGCAGCATGGTGCCGGTGATTGAAAAGAGCACCCAGCACTACACCGACGACGACCTGCGCGCGATCGCGCATTACCTGAAGAGTCTGCCCGCGCAACGCGCCTCGGGCGATTTTCGGCCGGCTACCCCGCGTGGTCGGCTGGTGATGGACAATCGGCGCGCCGCCGGCCAGGTACAGCCGCCGGGCGCGGGCCTCTACATGTCATTTTGCGTCAAATGCCATGTGGCCGATGGGGGCGGCAAGCCGGATAAATTCCCGACCCTGGCCGGGAATCCAGCCGTGCTGTCGCCCGACGCCACCTCGCTGATCCGGCTCGTCCTGAAGGGCGGCGCCACTGCACATACCGAGGAAGGCCCCGAGTCTCGCAAGATGCCGGCTTTCGCGGACAAGTTGACCGATACGGAAATCGCCCGGGTGCTCACCTTCGTGCGCACAGCGTGGGGAAATCAGGCACGGCCAGTGACTGCGCGCCAAGTGTCGGGCTTGCGCGGCCAGCTCGCACCGTGATCCGCCCGGGCGACGCCCGGCGGGCCGGCGCGCGCCGTCACGATGCGGGCACGATGTGCGCAGTAGAACGCCCGTCAGTCGCTGCCGTAGGCGATCGTGCTGAGCAGCGCCAGCGCGGGCTGGCGAGAATCCAGCCGCGTGTGTTGCACCACGATGGGCTTCGTGGACTCCAGCACGCTGGAGTAAGGGGTATCGCGCGGGACGGTTTCGGGATCCGCCAGGTCGTTGAAACGCAGGTGGAGCGTACGGCGGGCCGGCACGCTGACCCGGTAGGGGCCCACCGGCTCGCGGTCTTCGAAGTACAGCGTGATCGCCACCTGCACGTCCTCGTCGTTCGTGTTGAGCAGGCAGGCGGTCTCGTGGCTGACGAAACGCGGGTCGTCCCCGCCGGTGCTGGCGGGCGGTATGTAGCCTTCCGCGATGGCCCAGTGCATTTTTCCGATGGTCATGAGGGTCGTCCTCTTCAACGTTGCGGGCGTTCTTCGGGGCTGCGACCCGATCACCGCATTCTGGAGAGCCGTGGCCGGCTGGTCTCGTGATTGGTCCAGAGCAATGCGCCCAGGCCGGCGACTGCGCCCAGGAGCAGCCAGTTCCGGTGTTCGGTGGCCCAGAGTGCGGGACTGCGACTGCGGGCGCGGTCGCTGAAGCGCCCCTGCGCTCCCTGATCGCCTTCGATGGGCGTGAACAGATTGTCGGGGCGGTCCTCTTCGTCCGGCTCTGACTCGATCTGCTGGGCCCGGTAGCCCACGGAACCGAGGTAGCGGTCCGCCACTCCGGGGGCCAGCCACTGGGCGTACCGGGCCAGAATCGTGGGGTATCCCACGGTGACCCGGCGCCGGTTCTGTTCGGTGGCCCATACGATGGCCTGGGCGGCAACTTCCGGCTCGAAGATCGGCGGGACCGGTTGCGGCCGCTTCGGCATGCGGTTGCGGGCCCACCCGAATTGCGGGGTGTTGATCGCCGGAAGCTGGACCTCCGTGATGCGCACGTGGCTCTTGTCGTGCAGCAGCTCGCTGCGCAACGAATCGGTATAACCGGTAATCGCATGTTTGGCGCCGCAATAGGCCGATTGCAGCGGAATGCTCCGGAAGGCCAATGCGGAGCTGACTTGGACGATCGTGCCGCGATCGCGGGGCAGCATGTGCTTGAGCGCGGCCCGGGTGCCGTGTACGTTGCCCAGATAGGTGACCTCGGTGACCCGGCGGAATTCATCGGCGGTGATCTGGCGGAAGGGCGCAAAGATCGTCACCATGGCGTTGTTGATCCAGATATCGATGGGGCCCAGTACCTGTTCGATCTGGTCGGCCGCGTCCTCCACGGCTTGGGCGTCGGCCATGTCGACAGGGATGGACAGCGCCTTGCCGCCCGCCAGTTCGACTTCGCGGGCAGCGGCGTTGAGCCCGTCCTTGCCGCGGGCGAGCAGCCCGATGTGCGCGCCGCGCCGCGCGAATTCGCGGACGACCGCCCGCCCGACTCCGGCCGATGCGCCGGTGACGACGACGACTTGCGGTTTTTCAGTCCGGCTTTCGTTCGAATGGTTCATGCGTGGTTCTCCTTAACGGTCATGCGCCGCATCGTGACGCTGATGCAGCGCGCGTTGCAGCACCTGTGCCAGGTGCAGGGGCTGGTGCCCCGTGGCCTGGCGGATCTGTTCCCGGCAACTGAAGCCGTCGGCGATCAGCAGGGTGTCCTCATCGGCTTTCCGTACGGCGGGGAGCAGCCGCTGCTCGCCGATGGTGAGCGACATGTGATATTTGGCCTTTTCGAAGCCGAAGGCGCCGGACATGCCGCAGCAGCCCGTATCGGGCCACGTGTCATCCAGCCCCAGCCTCTTCAGCACCGCTTTCTCGGCGCCCAGGCCAATGACGGCCGCATGGTGGCAGTGCGCATGCACGATCGCCCTGCCGCCCAGCACGGGAGGCCGATACCCGACGTGCTCCAGGAATTCGCTCAGCATGTACGTCTGGCTGGCCAGGCGCTTGGCGTCTTCGTTGGCGGGAAAGAGGTTGCCGAGTTCGTCCCGGAATGCGGCGACGCACGCGGGTTCCAGCCCGACCACCGGCGTGCCGGCACGGATGTCGTCGGCCAGTGTCGCGAGGATCCGCTGCCAGTAGCGCATGGCGCGGTCCAGCATTCCCCAGTCGTACAGTGCGCGGCCGCAGCAAAGCGGCCGGCGGGGCAGCACGACCCGATAGCCGGCGTCTTCCAGGACTTCGACCGCCGCTTTGCCGGTCTCCGTCAAAAAATGATTGGTGAAGGTGTCCGGCCATAGGATGACGCTGGGGCTGTCGGCGTTCACCACGGGCCGCTGCGCAAACCAGGCCACGAAAGTCTGCCGGGCGAACACCGGCATCTGGCGCTTCTGGGCGATTCCCGCCAGCGCCTTCAGGGCGGGAGCAAACGGCCGCGCATGCAGCGCATAGTTCACCAGGCGGGGAGCGTGGGAAGCCAGGCGCGCCCAGCGGTCGATCAGGCCCATGGCATAAGCGGCACGGGGCCGCAGGCGCCCGGCGTAGTGGTGCGACAGAAACTCGGCCTTGTAGCTCGCCATGTCCACGTTGACGGGGCACTCTCCCTTGCATCCCTTGCAGCCCAGACACAGGTCCAGGGCGTCCTTGACTTCGTGGCTGCGCCAGCCGTCCGTGATGACTTCACCGCGCAGCATCTCGAAGAGCAGGCGGGCTCGCCCCCGCGTGGAGTATTTTTCTTCGCGTGTGGCTTGATAGCTCGGGCACATGGTGCCGCCGCTTTCGCGACGGCAGTTGCCCACCCCCACGCACCGCAGCACCGTGCGCCCGAAGTTGTGGCGATCCTTGGGGAACTGAAAATGGGTGTGGGGCTGCGGCGGGTTGTAGTCGACGCCGATACGCAGATTCTCGGTCGGCAGATACGGGCGCACGATCTTGCCGGGGTTCATGCGGCCTTGCGGGTCCCA
>DATNAI010000296.1:0-3101 GCA_035572875.1 Castellaniella sp.
TCGCCGATCTTGCCCGTGCGTGCCGCCTTGATGATCGCCTCGACCATCAGTTCGGTGCGGTCCGCCGGCACCACCAGATCGATGCGGATCTTGGGCAGGAAATCCACCACGTACTCCGCGCCCCGATACAATTCGGTATGGCCCTTTTGGCGGCCAAAGCCCTTCACCTCGGTCACCGTCAGCCCATTCGCCCCCAGCTCGGACAAGGCCTCGCGGACCTCGTCCAGCTTGAAGGGTTTGACGATGGCAGTGATTTGCTGCATGTCTGGCTGGGCCATGATGTCCTGGTTTCCACGGAAAGTTTTTAATATAGCGCAGGTCCGGACGGCCCAAGGGGCCGCTCCTTTATAATTTTGCCACTATGTCCCAAACACCCTCCTCTCATAATCAGTTCGACAACAAATCCCAGGCCTGGTCGGCGCGCTTTTCCGAGCCCGTCTCGGACCTGGTGAAGCGCTACACCGCATCGGTGGGCTTCGACCAGCGCATGGCGGCCTTCGACATCCAGGGCTCGCTGGCTCACGCGGACATGCTGGCCGCCGTAGGGGTCATCGGCAGCGATGACCTGGCGGCGATCCAGCGCGGCATGGCGCAGATCCTGCAGGAAATCGAGCAAGGCGGCTTCACCTGGTCGCTCGACCTGGAAGACGTACACCTGAACATCGAGAAACGCCTGGTCGAGCTGATCGGCGATGCCGGCAAACGGCTGCACACCGGCCGCTCGCGCAATGACCAGGTGGCCACCGACATCCGCCTGTGGCTGCGCCACCAGATCGACCTGTGCGCCGGGCTGCTGCAGACGCTGCGACAGCGGCTGGCCGAACTGGCGCTCACACACGCCGACACGATCCTGCCGGGGTTCACGCACCTGCAGGTGGCCCAGCCCGTGACATTCGGCCATCATCTGCTCGCCTACGCGGAAATGTTCGGGCGCGACGCCGAGCGGCTGGCCGACTGCCGCCGCCGCGTCAATCGCCTGCCGCTGGGTGCTGCCGCGCTGGCGGGGACCAGCTATCCCATCGACCGCGAACGGGTGGCGCGCACGCTGGGTTTCGAGGGCGTATGCCGCAATTCGCTGGACGCCGTGTCGGACCGTGATTTCGCGATCGAGTTCTGCGCCGCCTCCGCGCTCATCATGATGCACGTCTCGCGGCTGTCCGAGGAACTCGTCCTGTGGATGAGCCCGCGCGTGGGCTTCATCGACCTGGCGGACCGCTTCTGCACCGGCAGCTCCATCATGCCGCAGAAAAAGAATCCCGACGTGCCGGAACTCGCCCGCGGCAAGACGGGCCGGGTCTACGGTCATCTGATGGCGCTGCTCACGCTGATGAAGGGCCAGCCGCTGGCCTACAACAAGGACAACCAGGAAGACAAGGAAGGCCTGTTCGACACGGCCGACACCATCCGCGATACGCTCACGATCTTCGCGGACATGATGGGCGGCGTGCGGGTGAAGCCCGAGACCATGCGGGCGGCGGCGCTGCAAGGATACGCGACGGCCACGGACCTGGCGGACTATCTGGTGAAACGCGGGCTGCCCTTCCGCGATGCGCACGAGACGGTGGCGCTTGCGGTGCGATCCTGCGAACAGCGCGGCTGCGATCTGGCTGATCTGTCGCTGGCGGAACTGCAAGCTTTCCACCCCGACATCGCCGACGACGTCTTCCAGGTCCTGACGCTGGAGGGCTCCGTGGCCGCCCGCAAGCACATTGGCGGCACGGCACCTGAGCGCGTCCGCATCGAGGCCCAGCGAATCCTCGACGAAAAGCACTGAGGGGCCGACACGCGAGGCTCGACACACCGGCTGGAGGGGACCCCTGCCGCAGCGGCGCGCAGTACGCCGCAATGCCTCAGGGCTCGAAGACCGCGATCGATTCCACGTGGGCCGTGTGGGGGAACATGTTGACGGCACCGGCCGCCCTCAAGGTCCAGCGGCCCACATGGTGAAGCACTCCGGCATCCCGCGCGAGCGTGGCGGGATTGCAGGACACATACACCACCCGGCGCGGGCGCTCGTGCGGCGCCAGCGCTGCCAGGGCCTGGGCGACCGCCAGGGCGCCCTCGCGGGGGGGATCGATCAGCATGCAATCGAAATGGCCCTGCGCACGCAACCACTCGGCATCCACTTCAAACAGATTCGTCTCGGCAAAAGAGGCCCGGTCCGCCAGCCCCTGGCGGGCCGCGTCTTCCCGCGCCCGCGCCACCAGCGTGGGACTGCCTTCGATGCCCACGACCTCGCGCGCCCGCGTGGCCAACGGCAGACTGAAGTTCCCCAGTCCGCAGAACAGATCGGCCACCCGGTCCCCGGGCTGCACCTCCAGCAAGGTCAGCGCGCGCGCGATCAACGCCCGGTTGATGTAGGGATTGACCTGGGTGAAGTCCGCGGGCCGGTAGTGCATGCGCAACCCGTAGGCCGGCAGCGCATAGGCCAGCGCATCCCGCTGCGCGGGATCCAGCGGATGGGCGGAATCCGGGCCCTTGGGTTGCAACCACCAGACAATGTCATGCTGCAGGCCAAAGGCGCGCAGGCGCGCGATGTCCGTATCGATCAGCGGCTCCAGGTGCCGGAGGCAAAACACGGTTGCTTCATCGCCGACCGCGACTTCGATCTGCGGCATCCGGTCCGGGTGCGACAGGCTCTCGATCAGGCGGCGCAGCGGCATGAGCAGCGCCGAGACGTGCGGCGGCAGCACCAGGCACTGATGGATGTCCGCGACGTAGCTGCTCGCGCGCTCGCGGAACCCCACCAGAACGCCGCCCTTCTTGGGCACCATGCGCACCGACAGCCGGGCCCGGTGCCGATAACCCGCGACGGGTCCCTGCAGGGCCGGCAGGATCTGGCAGGGCGGCATCTTGGCGATATGTGCCAGCGCGTCTTCCAGGGCCCGCTGCTTGACCGCCATCTGGGCCACCGGATCCAGGTGCTGCATGGCGCAGCCGCCGCAGACGCCAAAATGGGGACAAGGCGGGACGGTGCGCTGCGGCGAAGCCCGCAGGACGCTGTCGGTGACGGCTTTGTCGAACGAGGGCTTGCGCCGGGTCAGGCGCGCCACTACCCGTTCTCCGGGCAGCGCGCCCTCTACGAACACGACCTTGCCGTC
>DATNAI010000297.1:0-5225 GCA_035572875.1 Castellaniella sp.
ATCGCCTGATCGAAGCCCGCCCGGAAGAACTGCGCGTGTATCTCGAAGAAGCCGCCGGTGTCTCCCGTTATAAAGAGCGTCGCCGCGAAACCGGGAATCGCCTGGACGACACCCGCGAGAATCTGGTCCGCCTCGACGACATTCTCCGCGAGCTCACCACCCAATTGGAAAAGCTCGAGTCCCAGGCCGGCGTGGCAGCGAGCTACCGCGCCCTGCAGGCTGAGGGCGAACTCAAGCAGAATGCGCTGTGGCTGTTGCGCGAAGAGGCTGCGCGCACGAGCCGCCAGGCGCTCGCCGTGGAGACAGAGCAGGCCCAGGCCTCCCTGGAGGGAGCCATTGCACGGCTGCGCGCGCTCGAATCCGACCTGGAAACGCGCCGCGGCCGCCATGCCGATGCCAGCGAACAGGTGCATCAGGCGCAGGCACGTCTCTATGAGGCCGGCGCGCAGGTCAGCCGCCTGGAGGCGGAAATCCATCATGTCGTGGATGCGCGCCAGCGGCTGCAGGGACGCCGCCTTCAACTTCAGGCGCAACTGCAGGAGTGGGGCGACCAGCAGACGCACAGCCGGGCCTCTATCGAAGACGTCCAGGCGCAGATCGAGGAAGCCCGGGCGCGCGCGGAGCAGTTGTCGGAAGAGCTGCAGGTGGCGCAGCAAGGTCTGCCAGCCCTGGATGCCCGCCTGCGCGAGCTGAATGCGCAGCGCGAGGCGTGCCGGCGCACGCTGGCGCGTACTGAGCAGGACCTGGCCCTGCTGGCGCAGTCGCAACGCGATGCCGACGGTCAGTGGCGCCATCTGGACGAGCGGCGCGAACGCCTGGAGGCGGACCGTCGGAATCTTGGGGAGCCGGACCCGGCCGAGCTCGAGCGCCGGGAAAGCGAGTGGGCGATGGCATCGGCGCGGCTGGAAGAAGCCCAGGCGCGGCTGCTGGAACTGGAAGACCGGCAACCCGACCTGGAGGCACGCCGCGGGCAGGCGCTGCGGGCCAGCCAGGAAGCCCGGGCGGAACTGGAACGGTTGGATGCCCGCCGCCAGGCGCTTCTCGCCTTGCAGGAAAAGATCCAATCCCAGGACGCACTGATGCCGTGGCTGCAGCGTCAGGGCCTGGGCGAACTCAGCCGCCTGTGGCAGCAGATCGAGGTGGATCCGGGATGGGAAACGGCGCTGGAGGCGGTGTTGCTGGAGCGCATGAATGCACTGGAATTGCGCACCCTGGATCATGCCCGGGCGTTTACCGGTGATGCCCCCCCGGCCCGGCTGGCGTTTTTCCAGTCGCCGGCGCAGGTGGCGGAACTGCCTGCGGGGCTGACGGGCGCGCGCCGCCTGCTGGAGTGGGTGCACGCCCGGGATGCGGCTCTTCAGACCATTTTGCAGGTCTGGCTGCGGGACGTCTATGTGGCCGGCGATCTGACCGAGGCGCTGTCGCGGCGCGCCGAGCTTTCCGATGGAGCCGCCTGGGTGGTGGCGGCCGGACACGTGGTGACGCGCCATGCGGTCCGGTTCTACGCAGCCGAGTCCGAGCAGACCGGACTGCTGGCACGCCGACAGCAGATCGACAATCTGGCTCGCGAACTGAAGGCGGCGCAGCTCATCGTCGATGAGGCGGTGGATGCGCACGCGCGTGCGGACGCCGAGGTGCGGTCGCTGACCGCAGAGCTGCAGCCGGCGCGCCAGCGCATCGGCGAGCTCATGCGGGCTCAGCATGAGGCGGAGCTCCTGCACCATCGCTTGGCGCAACAACAGGCACAGTCGGACGAGCAGGCGCGTCGCATCGTCCGCGAACTGGATGAACTGGGTGTCCAGCAGACCGCGCAAGCCTTGCGTCGCGATGAGGCCGAGGCGCGCTTCGAGGCACTGGACGAGACGCTGGCGGCCCAGCAGCAGCAGGTAGCGGATCTGGATCTTCAGATCGAGGACGTCGCCGGCCGTGCGGAGCAGGCGCGTCAGCAGGGGCGCGATCGGGAGCGGGCCGCGCAGGAAGCGGAGTATGCCGTGCGTACCTTGCACAGCCGCCAGGAGGAGCTGCAGCGGACGCTGCAGTTGGCCGGTGAGCAGGCGCGTCGTTCGGGAACGGAACTCGAATCCTTGCAGGGCGAGCTGTTCGAGCTCGACGAAACGGCAGCCCAGGCCGGGTTGCAGGACGCATTGGCGGCTCGGGTGGCCTGCGAAGACGCCTTGCGGGCGGCCCGAACTACGCAGGACGAGCTGGCCGCTGCCTTGCGGCAGGCTGATGAAGGCCGCCTGATGCTTGAGCGTGAGCTGGACCCCTTGCGGGCGCGCATCACGGAACTGCAATTGAAGGAGCAGGCTGCGAGGCTGGCGGTGGAGCAGTTTGCCGAACAGCTCGACGGTCGGCGGGTCGACCGCGCCGCCTTGCGACGCGAACTCTCCGATCAGCCGGCGTCCTGGCGGAATCTCGATTGGCTGCAGTCCGAAGTGCAGCGAGTCTCGCGGCGCATCGAGGCGCTGGGGGCCGTCAACCTGGCCGCGCTCGATGAGCTGACCGCGGCGCGCGAGCGCAAAGGCTTTCTGGATGCCCAACGGGCCGACCTGCTGTCGGCGATCGACACACTGGAAAATGCGATCCGCAAGATCGACCGGGAAACCCGGGAGTTGCTGTCCCAGACGTTCGAGACGGTCAATCGGCATTTCGGCGAACTCTTTCCACGCCTGTTCGGTGGCGGAGAGGCCCGGCTGACCATGACCGGCGACGAGATCCTGGACGCAGGCGTCCAGGTCATGGCGCAGCCGCCAGGCAAGCGCAATACGACCATCCAGTTGCTGTCGGGGGGCGAAAAGGCCCTGACAGCGACGGCGCTGGTGTTTGCGCTCTTCAAGCTCAATCCCGCGCCATTCTGCCTGCTGGACGAGGTGGACGCGCCGCTGGATGATGCGAATACGGAACGTTACGCAAATTTGGTAAAGAGTATGAGCGATCAGACGCAGTTCCTGTTCATTTCCCACAATAAAATTGCGATGCAGATCGCCCGCCAGCTTGTTGGCGTGACGATGCAGGAGCAGGGTGTGTCGCGCATCGTGGCCGTCGATATGGATGCTGCCCTGCAATTGGCAACAGCAGACGCTTGAACGGCATAGGCAGGGGATTTCTTATGAGCGATTTGCAGATTTTGCTGATTTCGATCGGGGTGGTGCTGATTGCCATCGTCCTGCTCTATAACGGCTGGCAGGATTGGCGGGTGCGGCGCAGCATGCGCAACAGCTTGCCCGAGACTGGCCACGATGTGCTGATGCAGGATAGCGGCGGCTCCAGGCGCGAGCCGGGGCTGTGGGCGGGCGACCGCACACCGGCCGCCGCCGTGGACGACAGCCCCGAAGTCGACCCGACCTGCGAAGCGGTCATCGATATTTCCCTGGCGCGCCCCGTCTCCGGAGAATCCTTGGCGGATGCCTTGCGGACTATCGCTCGGGTCGGAAAAAAGCCGGTGAGGGTGTTCGCGGAATCCGAAGCCGGGGGGCACCGCACCGAGGTGCAGGCCGGCGAATCCTACGTGTCGCTGCAGCTTGCGGTGGTGCTGGCCAATCGCAGCGGACCGCTCTCCGCGATCGAATGGTCGAACCTGTGGACCTTGGCCCAGAATCTGGCAGAACGTTTCGAAGGCTTGATCGAGGCTCCCGACCAGGATGAAGTGCTCAAGCGGGCGGCGGAACTGGATACGCGCTGCGCCGCGATGGACGCTCAGGTCGGCCTGCTGCTGCAGCTTGCCTCGCCCCGACCAGTATCCGTGATACTGGAGGCGGCCCGGGAGGTGGGCTTCGTGCAGGCTCGCGGCCAGTGGGCCTGGATGGCCGAAAACGGCATGCCCCGATTTGTGCTGCAGGCCGCAGGTCCGGACGGCACCCCGCTGCATCGGGTGGATCTGGTGCTGGATGTGCCCAATAGCCTGCCCGATGACCAGGCTTTCAGCCGCATGGTGGCGGTGGCGCGCGATCTGGCGACGCGCCTGGATGCCCATGTGCTGGACGATCAGGGCCGCACCTTCCAGGACAGTTCCGCAGCCGGGATCGATCGTCAGATCAGTGGGCTGTATGACCAGCTCGATCAGGCCGGCTTCCTGGCCGGCACCGAACGCGCTGCCCGGGTCTTCTCGTAATGCCGGACGATCCGGAACGAGGGCGGCTGGCGGCATTGCGAGCCGAGATCGACGCGCATAACCGCCATTATTACGTCGAGAACGATCCGCTGGTTTCCGACGCACAATACGATCGCCTGATGGCGGAACTCCAGGCGCTGGAGTCCGCACATCCCGACTGGGTGACTCCCGATTCACCCACCCAGCGGGTGGGCGCCGCTCCGCTGGCCCGCTTCCGGCCGGTGCGCCATGCCGTGCGCATGCTGTCCCTGGGCAATGCTTTCGAGGCTCAGGACGTCCACAGCTTCGACGAGCGCCTCCGCGGCCTTCTCATCCGCGCCGGGCTGCTGGCGGAAGCCAGCGGCCACGCTGAAGTGCAGGGCGCTCTGTTTGACGAGGCATCGAGAGCCGTCGAGTACGTCGCGGAATACAAGTTCGACGGTCTGGCCGTCAACCTGCGCTACGAAGGAGGCCTGCTCGTCCAGGCGGCGACCCGTGGAGACGGCGTCAACGGCGAGGACATTACCGCCAATATCCGTACGCTGCGTTCGGTCCCGTTGCGGCTGGTGGGGGATGCGCCCGCCGTGCTGGAGGCGCGGGGCGAGGTGCTGATGGCTCACGCGGATTTCGAGCGTCTGAACGCGGCACAGGCGGCACGCGGCGAGAAGCTCTTTGTCAATCCCCGCAATGCGGCGGCCGGCAGCCTGCGCCAGCTCGATTCCCGTGTGACGGCCGTGCGCCCCCTGCGCTTCTACGCTTATGGCTGGGGCCAGATCGAGGATGCGTCCGGACGTGATTTCGTGCCGCGCGAGACGCATGCCGCCATGCTGGACTGGTTGGCGGGATTCGGCTTTGTGGCAAGCCCGGGCCGGGGCCTCTGTCACGGGGCGGACGAGTTGCTGCGGTTCTATGAGACCGTGGGTGCCCGGCGCGCTGAACTGCCCTTCGATATCGATGGGGTGGTCTACAAGGTCAATTCGCTCCGGGCGCAGGAGGTCCTGGGGTTCGTCGCCCGGGCTCCGCGGTTTGCCATTGCCCACAAGTTCCCGGCTCAGGAAGAGACCACCCGTCTGCTGGATATCGGCGTCCACGTCGGACGGACCGGTGCGATCACGCCCGTAGCGCGCCTCCAGCC
>DATNAI010000298.1:0-3394 GCA_035572875.1 Castellaniella sp.
ATGTAGAGAAGTCGTGCAAAGCGGAGAGGGGCTGAAATTGCACTCAGGCCTTTGAAAAGGCGGGGTTACGAGGGGTTCTATGCATCCTAGCGCAATCGCGCGGACCTACTAAATATGGGTCTCATAACCTGAAGGTCACAGGTTCAAATCCTGTCCCCGCAACCAAATAAAGCCCGTGGGGCACCCCGAAGATCACCTGAAGAGAGCGGCCGTCACGGTGGCGAAACCCTTCATCTTCAGACCGCCATGCACCTACCTGGAAATCGACCAAGGCCGCCGGCCGTGATGCCCAGATATTCTCTACGAACGTGGCGTCACGCTGGCCCAGCGTCCATGGGCTGAGGCGGTCGGCGACTAGGGTCCGTGGACATTCAGCGCAAAGCCAGGATGGTGCTGGTGAGAAAGATCATGGCTGAGATGGTGGTATCGGTCTTGTCGTAGCGCGTGGCAATACGGCGGAATTCCTTGATCCTGGCGAAGAAGTTTTCCACCCGGCGGCGCCATTTATACATCTCCCGGTCGTAGTCGATGCAGACCTTGCGATTGCGCCGAGGCGGCATCACCGCCTTGGCCCCGCGCTGGTGCAACTCGGCGCGGAGTTCATCATTGTCGAACGTGTAAAAGTATAAACTTGATCTGGCAGTCAGGTCATTCCGCCGGGGTGGGTGTCCGGCGGAGGTGAACTGTCCGGTCACGCGGCTTGCAGCAATTTCTCCCTGGCGAGCGGCAGCGTGTCAACGAAGGTGCGCATCGGCGTCTTGCCGAAGCACCATCTGCCCTGGTGGGTGCGCTCGGTATTGTAGCCCCGCATCCACTCGTCGAGATCCGCCTGCAATTCGGCGATCGACCGGTAGAGCTTCCGGCGCAGCGCCACTTGGTAGAACTCGGTCAGGATGGTCTTATTGAAGCGCTCGCAGATGCCATTGGTCTGCGGGCTTCGGGCCTTGGTCCGGGTGTGGTCGATGTTCTCCACCGCCAGATACAGCTCGTATTCATGGGTCTGCGGATTGCCGCAATACTCGGTGCCGCGATCGGTCAGCATCCGGCTGACGACGATGCCGTGCTCGTCGAAGAACGGCACCACGCGGTCATTCAGCATGTCGGCTGCGGTGATCGGCGTCTTGCTGTCGTAGAGCTTGGCGAAGCCGAGCTTGGAATAGGTGTCGATGACCGTCTGCTGGTAGATCCGGCCCACCCCCTTCAGGGTGCCGACGTAGAACGTGTCCTGGGCGACGCAGTAGCCCGGGCATTCGCTGTCGAATTCTCCGTGTGCCTCCTTGTCCAGCTTGGCCTTTTCCATCGCGGCGAGCTGGCTTTCGGTGAGCAGGATGCCGTCCTGGGCGATCTTGGCCTCCAAGGCCTTGAGGCGCTTTTTCATGTTCTCGAGATCGTGACGTTGCCAGACGCAGCGGACGCCGAACGGCGAGATGGCCTGGCCGCGCTGACGCAGTTCGTTGGATACCCTCGCCTGGCCCCAGGTTGGCTGCTCGATGGCGATCTCGACCACGGCCTGCTCGATCTCCGGATCGACCCGGTTCTTCAGGATCGGCTTGCGCCGGCTGATCTCCTGCAAGGCCAACTCGCCGCCGGTCTCGTAGAGATCTTTGAAGCGGTAGAAGCTGTCGCGCGAGTAGCCCATCATCTTGCAGGCCTTGCTCACGTTGCCGAGCTGCTTGGCAAGTTCCAGCACGCCGAGCTTGGGGCGGATGATCTTCTGGTTCTGGGTCATGGGGCGCTCCGATTTTGCCCTCGCTGGTGGTGCTGTCGCTGCGGTCGGCTACGCCTCCCTGCGCGACAGCACCACCAGCGGTCCGTGTCCCACCGATTGAAGCCCAACCGTCAGATTAAATCTAGACTTTTACATCGAACGCCTTGTCACCCAGCAAACCTCAGCCCCTCCAGCAATGGCATCACGCCACGGCTGTCATGGCGCTGTCCCGGCATCAGGCGAAAGTCGATCAGGGTGCCCAGGCCATCCACCAGCACCATGATCTTGCTGGTCAGACCGCCACGCGAGCGCCCGATTGCCTGCGACTGAGCCCCCCTTTTGCGCCGGTGGCCTTCTGGTGGACCCGAACGATGGTGCCATCCGCAATGACGTATTCAAAATCGGGGTCGTCCCGTAACGCCTTGAACAGACGATCAAATACACCCGCAACCGTCCAGCGCCGGAAGCGACGGAACACCGAGTTCCAGTTGCCAAAGGTCGCAGGCAGGTCCCGCCAGGGTGAACCGGTGCGCACAATCCACAGCACCGCTTCCATAAACCGCCGATTGTCCGTCCCCGACCGTCCAGGGTCGCCGGGCTTGCGGGGATCAGTTCGGCCATCCTGGCCCATTGCGCGTCGCTGAGAACAAATCGATCTACCGCGGCTCTCCTTTCGCCGCCTTAACCGCCGACAGTCAGCCGCGATCCCTCACAATCGAATGTCCACGGACCCTAGCTAGCGGGACGGTTCCAGGCGCAGCAACGGCATATCCTCGGTTGGCGCCTCAACGGCCCCGATGAAGGCGGCCATGATGCCGGCATGCAACAGATCCGCCATGCACCGTTCGGCGCGGCGGGCCGGGATCCCGGCAAGCAGGCCACCGGAGGTCTGCGGATCGAACAGCAATGCCGTCCGTGGATCGCCCGGCGCATCCGGCAGCGCCCGGCGATTGTCCGGTGCCAGACTGCTCTCTACCCCCCGCGCCGCCAGCGTGAGCGCGCCGGGCAGCAGCGGAATCCGATCGATCCAGACATGGGCCGCCATGCCGGAGGCACGTAGCATCTCGCTCAGGTGACCCGCCAGGCCGAAGCCGGTGACGTCCGTGCAGGCGGTGGGGTTGTGCGATCTGATGATGCGTGCCGCCTCGGCATTGGTTACCCGCATCTGCTCGATCGCCGCCGTCAGCCACGCCGCCTTTGCCAGGCCACGCATATGCCCGGCCAGTACCACGCCGGTGCCGAGTGGTTTGGTCAGGATCAGCACGTCCCCCTCGCGCAGGCCGCTCTTGCGCATGATCGCCGTTGGTTCGGCCAAGCCGGTTACCGCGAAGCCCAATGCGGGTTCAGCGGCTTCCCCGCTGTGGCCACCCACCAGGGAGCAGCCGTCGGCATTCAGCACCTCCGTCGCACCTTGCAGCATCGCCCCAAGCTCGGCGCGCATCTTGGCGCCGGACGCATAGGGCACCGCCGCGATCGCCAGCGCGGTCCAGGGCGTCGCACCCATCGCGTGCAGGTCCGATAGCGCATGAGCGGCGGCGACCTGCCCAAACACATAGGGATCGTCCAGGAAGGCGCGGAAATGATCGGCCGACTGCACCAGCAGCTTGCCCGGCGGCGGCCTCAGCACCGCGGCGTCGTCGGCCGCATCCAGACCGACCAGCAGATCGGGATGGTTGCTGACGGGCA
>DATNAI010000299.1:0-8749 GCA_035572875.1 Castellaniella sp.
AACCCATGCCGGAATACTCGACCATGTGGCCGGCCACGATTTCCGACTCCCCTTCGACCACGTCGAACGGCAGCCGGTTGGTTTCCGCCACCGACGACACCACGTAGATGATGAACAGCGGCAACAGCGGCAGCCAGTTCCACGACAGGAACGTCAGGCCATGGCCCGCAAAGAAACCTTTGGTCTGGCCCACCACGATGGTGGACAGATTCAGCGACCCGGACACCAGCAGCACCGTTACCAGCACGAAACCGATGGCCAATTCATAGGACACCATCTGCGCGGAAGCGCGCAACGCGCCCAGGAGCGCGTACTTCGAATTCGACGCCCAGCCCGCCACGATGACGCCATAGACGCCGATCGAGGTGATCGCCATGAAAAACAGCAGACCCGCATTGATATTGGCCAGCACCGTTTCGGGACCGAACGGAATGACGGCCCAAGCCGCCAGCGCCGGCATCAGCGTGACGATGGGCGCCACGATATACAGCACGTTGTTGGCCTTGGCCGGAACGATCAGTTCCTTGAACAGCAGCTTGAAGACGTCGGCAAACGGCTGCAGCAGCCCACGATAGCCCACGCGGTTGGGCCCCAGGCGCACGTGCATGAAGCCGATCATCTTGCGTTCCCAGTACGTGAGGTAAGCCACGCACAGAATGATGGGAATGGCGATGACCAGGATCTTCACCAATGTCCAGACCACCAGCCACGGCGTCGGGCCGATCAGACCGGCACCGTAGGCGTTCAAAGTGTTCAACCAATCCATCAGCGACGCTCCACCTTGATTGCGCCCGAGCCCATGGCCAGAGCGGCTGTCTGTTCAAAACCGCCGGCAATGCGCACGGCGCCATCGGCCACAGCCTCGTCCAGCGCGGCTTCCAGATCCGCCGAGCCCTGGGCCGAGCTGACCCGCACCGCATCACCCGCCGACAAGCCCAGTGCCTGCAGCGTGCTGCCGTTCATGGCCGCGCGCGGCGGTGCCGAAGCCACGTGCTCCTGAAGCGGCTGCGAGCGGCGCACCAGCGCGTCCGTGCGGTAGATGGGGAGTTCGGCGACACGTTCCACGCCGGCGCCCGCGGCCACCGTTGCCGGGGCGCGGTTGATGTCATTGGACAGGCGATCCTCCAGCCCCCCCACCATCACCGTGTCGCGGACCGATTCGGAGGTCTCGTCGTCGAAGCCCTGCAGCCCCAGCAGATTACCCAGCACCCGCAGCACTTTCCAGGCCGGTCGTGTATCGCCTACCGGGGCGGCCACGCCCTTGAAGCTCTGGGCGCGGCCCTCGGCATTCACGAACGTACCGGACGTCTCCGTGAACGGAGCGATCGGCAGCATCACATCGGCCCAGTCCTGAGCGGCGGATTTGAAAGGCGTCAATGCGACCGCCATGGCCGAGCCCTTCAGGGTGTTGACTGCCTGCTCGCCCAACTCGCTGTCCAGCAAGGGTTCGGCATGCAGCACGAGATAAGCCTTCAACGGCTCGCCCGAGAGCATCCGGCGCGCATCGCGCCCGCCCTGATTGGGGACGGCACCCGCCAGATAGCCGCCCACCGTATTGCCGCCCGAGGTCAGGAAACCGAACCGGCCGCCCGCCAATTGGGCGATCGCCTGGGCGTTGGCCGCGAGCTGCGCCACCTGGTCATCGCTGGCAGCCAGATTGCCCATGAACACTGCCACGCGTTCGCCCGACGCCAGGCTGGCCGCAATGGCCCGTGCGGAGTCGCCGGGTTGCACACCCGCCAGGCCTTCCGGCACCGGCTGGGATTTGAGTCCGGCCAGCGCCACCGCGATCTGCGCCAGCGCCTCGGCCATCGCCGACGGTTTGACCGTCATGCGGCCGGTCACCGGTACCAGCGGATCCACCGCCACGCTGTCAACCAGCGACAGCTGCATGCCGCGCTTGGCCGCCTGGCGCAGGCGTTGCGCCATGAGCGGGTGATCCTTGCGCAGAAAGGATCCCACGACCAGCGCGCGATCCAGTGTGTTCAAGTCGGCGATGGGCATGCCCAGCCACGGAGCGCCCGTGCGCACCGCATCCAGCGCCGCGCCGTCACCGCGCAGGCGAAAGTCGACGTTGTCCGATCCCAGGGCGCGCGCCAGGCGCGACAGCAACGCCATCTCTTCGAGCGTGGCCGTCTCGGCGGCCAGGAATCCCATCTGGGCACCGGCCCCGTCTTCGCGCACCTGGTTGAGCCCCGTCACCACGGACTGCAGCGCATCGGTCCAGGAGGCCTCGTGCCATTCGCCGTCGCAGCCGCGCACCATGGGATGCCGCAGTCGATCATCGGTGTACAGGCCGCAATAGGCGAAGCGGTCACGGTCGCTGATCCAGCATTCGTTGACCGGCTCGTTTTCGAACGGCACCACGCGCACCACGCGATCCATCTTGGACTGCACGACCAGATTGGCGCCCACGCTATCGTGGGGGCTGACGGAACGGCGGCGCGCCAGTTCCCACGTACGTGCCTTCATGGTGAAAGGCTTGGACAACAGCGCGCCAACCGGACAGACGTCGATCATGTTGCCCGACAGCTCGGATTCCACGGCCTCGCCCACGAAGGTGGTGATCTCGGAGAATTCGCCCCGGTTCAGCATCCCGATTTCCATGATGCCGCCGATTTCCTCGCCTACCCGGATGCATCGCGTGCAGTGGATGCAACGCTGCATCCATTCAGCCGAAATCAGCGGCCCCATGGGCTTGTGGAACACGACCCGCTTGGGCTCGTGATAGCGCGATGCCGACTCGCCATAGCCCACGGCCAGATCCTGAAGCTGGCATTCGCCTCCCTGATCGCATACCGGGCAATCCAGCGGGTGGTTGATGAGCAGGAACTCCATCACGGCGCGCTGTGCGGCGACTGCCTTTTCGGACTTGGTGTACACCACCATGCCGTTGGTCACCGGCGTCGCACAGGCGGGCATTTCCTTGCGCTGCTTCTCGATTTCGACCAGGCACATGCGGCAGTTGGCCGCGATGCTGAGTTTTTTGTGATAACAGAAGTGCGGGATGTAAATACCGGCTCGGTGCGCAGCCTGGATGACCATGCTGCCTTCTTCGGCTTCGACCTTCAAACCGTCGATGGTGAGTTCTACCATGGTGTGAAACCTACAGATATTTGGAGACCACGCAATCCTTGTGGTCAACGTGGTAGACGAATTCGTCGCGGAAGTGCTTGATGAAGCTGCGCACAGGCATGGCGGCGGCATCGGCCAGGGCGCAAATCGTGCGGCCCATCATGTTGCTGGCAGCCGAATCCAGGGTAGCGATGTCTTCCATCGTGCCCCGGCCATGCTCCATGCGGTTCATCATGCGATACAGCCAGCCCGTGCCCTCGCGGCACGGCGTGCACTGGCCGCAGGATTCCTCGAAGTAGAAGTACGACAGCCGCATGAGCGACTTCACCATGCAACGAGTGTCGTCCAGCACGATCACCGCGCCGGACCCCAGCATGGACCCGGCCTTGGCGATCGAGTCATAGTCCATGTTGGTCTGCATCATGATGTCGGCCGGCAGCACGGGCGACGAGGACCCGCCCGGAATCACAGCCTTGAGCGCGCGGCCGCCCTTCACGCCGCCCGCCAGCTCCAGCAGCTTCGGGAACGGCGTGCCCAGCGGGATTTCGTAATTGCCGGGGCGCTCCACATCGCCGGAGATGGAGAAGATCTTCGTGCCGCCGGCCTTTTCGATCCCCAGCTCCAGATAGGCCTGCGCCCCGAGCTTGAAGACGAACGGCACGGCCGCGAAGGTTTCCGTGTTGTTGATCGTGGTCGGCTTGCCGTACAGTCCGTAGCTTGCCGGAAACGGCGGCTTGAAACGCGGCTGACCCTTTTTGCCCTCGAGCGATTCCAGCAGTGCCGTTTCCTCGCCGCAGATATAGGCGCCGTAGCCGTGGTGGGCATGCAGCTCGTAGCTGAACCCCGACCCCAGGATGTTCTCGCCCAGAAAGCCGGCCGCACGGGCCTGCTCCAGGGCTTCTTCAAAGCGCTCGTAGATCTGGAAGATCTCGCCGTGGATGTAGTTGTAGCCGACCGACGCGCCCATGGCATAGCCGCCGATGATCATGCCTTCGATCACCGAATGCGGGTTGAAGCGCAGGATGTCCCGGTCCTTGAACGTACCCGGCTCGCCCTCGTCCGAATTGCAGACCACGTATTTCTGGCCCGGGAAGTTGCGCGGCATGAAGGACCACTTCAGGCCGGTGGGAAAGCCTGCGCCACCACGCCCGCGCAGGCTGGAGGCCTTGAGCTCGGCGATCACGTCGTCCGGCGTGATACCGGTTGTCAGGATCTTCTTCAGCGACTCGTAGCCGCCGCGCGCCATGTAATCCTGGATGCCCCAGTTATGACCATCCAGCCCCGCGAGGATCTGCGGGCTGATGTGACGGCCATGGAAAATCATGCTGAGCGAGGGATCGCCGCCCAGATCCGGCGACAGCGCGTCGGTCGAGAATTTCCGCAATACGTCCAACCCGCTCATGCCGACTCCTGCTGTTTCAGTTCAGCGATCAACGCATCGATCCTTTCGGGCTGCATGCGGCAGCACATGTGCTTGCCATTGGCGATCACCACCGGCGCGTCGCCGCAGGCGCCCATGCACTCGCCTTCGATCACCGTAAACAGGCCGTCCGCCGTGGTTTCGTGGAAATCCACGCCCAGCTTTTCCTTCAGGTATTCGGCAGCCTTCGCGCTACCCTGCAGCGCACAGGGCAGATTGGTGCAGATGGTGAGCGTGTACTTGCCCACCTTCTGGGTGTTGTACATGTTGTAGAAGGTCGCGCATTCCTGCACGGCGATGGGCGGCATGCCCAGATACGCCGCCACGTCGCGGATGACCTCGGGCGAGATCCACCCCTTTTCGTCCTGAGCCACCGTCAGTGCCGCCATCACGGCGGACCGCTTCTGTTCCGGCGGATACTTCGAGATTGCCCGGTCGATTTCCCGGTACGCTTCTTCAGAAAGCAACATATGCCTATTCCTGTGAATCGGCCGGCTAGCGGTCGATCTCGCCAAACACGATGTCCTGGGTGCCAATGATGGTCACCACGTCGGAAATCATGTGACCCCTGGACATTTCTTCGAGGGACTGCAGGTGCGCAAAGCCCGGCGCCCGGATCTTCAGACGGTAGGGTTTGTTCGCCCCGTCGGAAATCAGGTAGATGCCGAACTCGCCCTTGGGGTGCTCGATGGCGGCGTAGGCCTCGCCTTCGGGAACGTGCATGCCCTCGGAGAACAGCTTGAAGTGGTGGATCAGATCTTCCATCCCTTCCTTCATGCTGGCCCGCCGGGGCGGCGCGACCTTGTGGTTGTCCGTGATCACCGGCCCCGGATTGTTGCGCAGCCATTCCACACACTGGCGAATGATGCGGTTGGACTCCCGCATCTCGGCGATGCGGCACAGATAGCGGTCGTAGCAATCGCCGTTCACCCCCACGGGGATCTCGAAATCCATGCGGTCGTAAACCTCGTAGGGCTGCTTGCGGCGCAGATCCCACTCGATTCCCGAACCGCGCAGCATGGGTCCGGTGAAACCCAGCGCCAACGCGCGTTCCGGGGACACCACGCCGATGTCCACGAGCCGCTGCTTCCAGATGCGGTTGTCGGTCAGCAGCGTCTCGTATTCGTCCACGCAGTTCGGGAAGCGGTCGGTGAAGTCCTCGATGAAATCCAGCAGCGAGCCCTGGCGCGCCTCGTTCATGACGCGCATTTCCTTGTCCGAACGGTATTTGGACGGCTTGTACTGCGGCATGGAATCCGGCAGATCGCGGTAGACCCCGCCAGGTCGATAGTACGCCGCGTGCATCCGCGCCCCCGAAACGGCCTCGTAGCAGTCCATCAGGTCTTCCCGCTCGCGGAAAGCGTACAGGAAAACCGCCATGGCGCCCACGTCCAGGGCGTGCGACCCCAGCGACATCAGGTGGTTCAGGATCCGGGTGATCTCGTCGAACATCACGCGGATGTACTGGGCGCGGATGGGGACCTGGATCCCCATCAGCCGCTCGATCGCCATGCAATAGGCGTGTTCGTTGCACATCATGGACACGTAGTCCAATCGATCCATGTACGGCAGCGTCTGCAGGAAAGTCCGGGTTTCCGCGAGCTTTTCGGTGGCGCGGTGCAACAGCCCGATGTGCGGATCGGCGCGTTGGACGACTTCGCCGTCCAGCTCGAGGACCAGGCGCAGCACCCCGTGTGCGGCCGGATGCTGCGGGCCGAAGTTGAGGTTGTAGTTCTGGATCTCTGCCATGTCAGTACCGCTCTATTCCGTAGTGATCGTCGCGCACCACGCGCGGAACGATCTCGCGTGGCTCGATGGTGACGGGTTGGTAAATGACGCGTTTCTGCTCGGCGTCGTAGCGCATTTCCACATGGCCGGAGATCGGGAAGTCCTTTCGGAACGGATGGCCGATGAACCCGTAGTCGGTCAGGATGCGGCGCAGGTCGGGGTGGCCCTCGAAGACCACGCCGAACAGATCGAAGGCTTCGCGCTCATACCAGTTCACCGATGGCCAGACGTCGACCAGCGACCCGATCATGGGGAACTCTTCGTGGTCGGTGAAAGCACGCACGCGCAGGCGCCAGTTGTGCGTGACCGACAACAAGTGGACGACGACCGCGAAGCGCTTGGCATGCACCGCGGGGTCGGGAATATAGGTCGGCGCCTTCCAGCCGGAGTAGTCCACCGCGCACAGGTCCACGTTCTGCTCGAATCGCAGATCCGCGTGGTCGCGCAGCGTGCGACAGGTTTCCAGCCAGGCGCTGGCGGGTACCTGCAGGGTCAGCTCGCCCAGCGACTCGGTCAGGTCGGCCGATTCGCCCAGCACCGAGCGCAGGTTGTCATGTAGAGTCTGTAGCCGTGTCATGGAAGCATCGATTCAGAAGTCCGCCGGCCTAGCCGCGGGGGATGGTGTTGTTCAGGCGGATCTTGTTCTGCATCTGCAGCAAGCCGTAGACCAGCGCCTCGGCGGTCGGCGGGCAGCCCGGCACGTAGACATCCACCGGCACGATACGGTCGCAGCCGCGCACCACCGAATATGAATAGTGGTAGTAGCCGCCGCCGTTGGCGCACGACCCCATGGACACCACCCAACGCGGTTCCGGCATCTGGTCATAGACCTTGCGCAGCGCCGGGGCCATCTTGTTGCACAGCGTGCCGGCCACGATCATCAGGTCGGACTGGCGCGGGCTGGGACGAAAGATGATGCCGAACTGATCCAGGTCATAGCGCGCGGCGCCGGCATGCATCATTTCCACCGCACAGCAGGCCAGACCGAACGTCATGGGCCACATGGACCCCGTACGCGCCCAGTTCAGGAACTTGTCCGCACTGGTGGTCATAAAGCCTTTTTCCATCACACCTTCTGCCATGATCAAACCCCCAGATTATTCCCAGTCCAGCGCGCCCCGGCGCCATTCGTAGATGAAGCCCACGGTCAGCACCGCCAGAAAGACCGCCACGGCCCAGAACCCCACCATACCCAGCGTGCCACTGGCGATGGCCCATGGGAAGAGGAAGGCAATTTCCAGATCGAACATGATGAACAGAATGGCCACCAGGTAATAGCGCACGTCGAATTTCATGCGCGAGTCGTCGAAGGACTCGAATCCGCATTCGTAGGCGGACAGCTTCTCGCTGTCAGGGACGTTCGGGCTGAGCAGCCGCCCCCCCACGATGAGCGCTCCCCCGATGAGCACTGCGACGACGATAAAGAGCAGCACGGGAAAGTACTGTTGCAGGTTCATGGGAAGCCCCGTTGCGAATGTCAAAACTATGGGATTGTAGCATTTCGACAGACCCGGTCGGGGCACAGGCCATGTGGCTGGCACATGTTCGGGGCATCCGTGCGTCGGTCGCCGAACCGCAGCACAGAACGGCTTTCAAAGGCCTGAAGATGCCCGCATGATCGCCATTCCGCAAGAGGCGGAGATGGCCAGACCACGATCCTATGTCCGCACTCTGTCAAGGGGGGATAAAAATGCTAAAACCACCCCGAAGGGTGGTTTTAGCAATCGGGGATTCGCATCCCCGGTGTTCGTGACGGCCCGACGAATCGGGCCGCATCGCCAGCGTGGACACGCCACGCGCAGCGATCAGAACTTGTGGTTGATGCCGACGCCGGCTTCCGTACCACGCAGGTCCTTCACGTAACCCACGTTCTGCATGTACGAACCGTAGACGTACAGCTTGGTGCGCTTCGACAGGAAGTACTGGTATTGCAGCTGGTAGGCATTGATGTTGCCAGCCGCGTCGCCCCACTTGTCGGCGTCGTTCAGGTTCGAGTGCGAACCGTTGTAGAAGGCATACAGCTTGCCCGGGCCAACCGGTGCGCTCAGACCCACAGCCCAGTTGTTGGACTTGAAGTCTTGATAGCCAGCGCCCAGACCATAGGACGTCAGACCAGCACCAGCACCCGCGGGGATGGGCAGGCCGGAAGTACCGTCGTAGCCGTTGGCGTCGCCGTTCCAGCCGATCTTGCCGTTGCGGTCTTGGCCAAACATCAAGGACAACTTGACGACTTCGAAGTCGTACGCAGCGTTGACGTTCCAGGACGTCATAGCATCCACGTTACCGAGGGCAGGAGCGTTGTAGACGCTTTGACGATCATAGGCGGCGCCAATGCCCAGAGGGCCGTTGGTGTAGGACAGGCCGGCCGACGCCCGCGCGCCACGATCGCCACCGTCCACATCGCCGTTACGGATGACGGTCGTGCTGTTCGAGCCGGCGGTGCTGCCGGTGCCGTACAGCAAGACG
>DATNAI010000300.1:0-10943 GCA_035572875.1 Castellaniella sp.
ATTGCCCCGCTGGGCTGGCACATCGTGGTCTATTTCGAGGCCCAGGATCTGCCGGAGCTCTACGATTTCTTCGCCACGCTGCCCACCACCGTGGTGGTGGACCACATGGGGCGTCCCGACGTCACAAAACCTTCCGACGGACCCGAGTTCGACCTTTTCGTGCGCCTGATGCGCGAACATGGCAATGTCTGGAGCAAGGTGACTTGCCCGGAACGGCTGAGCAAGACGGGTCCGTTCGCCCTGAACGGCGAGCAGCACGCCTATCGGGACGTGGTGCCATTTGCCCGCCGCTTGGTCGAAACCTTCCCCGACCGTGTATTGTGGGGCACGGATTGGCCGCATCCGAATCTCAAGACGCACATGCCGGACGATGGCCTGCTCGTGGATTTCATCCCGCAAATTGCCCCGACCGCCGAGCTGCAGCACAAGCTCCTGGTCGACAATCCAAACCGCTTGTACTGGAGTTGAACCATGTCCTTGAACAAGCCCTATACCGATATTCCCGGTACGATCATTTTTGATACGGATCAGTCCCGCAAGGGCTACCATCTGAACCAGTTCTGCATGTCGCTCATGAAGGCCGAGAACCGCGACCGCTTCCGTGCCGACGAGCGGGCCTATCTGGACGAATGGCCCATGACCGAAGACCAGAAGCAGGCCGTGCTGGCGCGCGATCTGAATCGATGCCTGGAACTGGGCGGCAACATCTATTTCCTGGCGAAGCTGGGGGCGACCGATGGCCGTTCCTTCCAGTACATGGCGGCCAGCATGACCGGCATGTCCCAGGAAGACTACGCGGCGATGATGCTGGCCGGCGGCCGCTCGATCGATGGCAATCGCAAGACCGGGGAGCACCACTCATGAGCCAGACTCACGCTTACATTTCGGCCGGCGTCTTCACCTCGCACGTGCCGGCCATCGGCGCCGCCGTGGACCTGGGCAAGACCGGTACGGATTACTGGGCGCCCCTGTTCAAGGGCTACGAGCCCTCGAAGCAGTGGATGAAGGAACACAAACCCGACGTGATCTTCCTGGTATACAACGATCACGCGACGGCGTTCAGCCTGGACCTGATCCCGACCTTTGCCATCGGATGCGCGGAACAGTTCAAGCCCGCCGACGAGGGCTGGGGACCGCGTCCGGTGCCCACCGTCATCGGCCATCCCCAGCTGGCGGCGCACATTGCCCAGTCGGTCATCCAGCAGGACTTCGATCTCACCATCGTCAACAAGATGGACGTGGATCATGGCCTGACAGTGCCTCTCACGCTGATGTGCGGCCAGCCCCAGGCCTGGCCATGCCCGGTGATTCCTTTTGCCGTCAACGTCGTGCAATACCCCGTTCCGTCCGGGCAGCGTTGCTTCGAGCTTGGCAAGGCCATCCGCCGCGCGATCGAGTCCTACGACGAGCCGCTCAACGTCCAGATCTGGGGCACCGGCGGCATGAGCCACCAGCTCCAGGGGCCGCGCGCCGGCCTCATCAATCGCGAATTCGACACGGCCTTCATGGACCAGCTCATCGCGGATCCCGCGGCCCAGGCTGCTGTGCCGCACATCAATTATGTGCGCGAGGCCGGCTCCGAGGGCATCGAGCTGGTGATGTGGCTGATTGCGCGCGGCGCCCTCGCGGACGTGGCGGGCGGCCCGGCCCCGCGCGTGGTGAACCGCTTCTACCATGTGCCGGGATCGAACACGGCGATCGGCCACCTGATTCTGGAGGAACAATGATGGCGGAAAAGATCTTGAAGGTTGCGCTCGCCGGCGCGGGCGCCTTTGGCACCAAGCACCTGGACGGCATCAAGCGCATTGCCGGCATCGAGGTGGTCTCGCTGGTGGGCCGTACGCTGGACAAGACGCGCGCCGTCGCTCGGCAGTACGGGATCGATCATGTCACGACCGAGCTGTCCGAGGCGCTGGAGCGCCCCGAGATCGATGCGGTCATTCTCTGCACGCCAACCCAGATGCACGCGGCGCAGGCCATGCAGTGCCTGAAGGCGGGCAAGCACGTTCAGGTCGAGATCCCCATGGCCGACGACCTGGCGCAGGCCGAGGCGCTGGTCGATCTGGCCAAGCGCAGCGGAAAGGTCGCCATGTGCGGACATACCCGCCGCTTCAACCCCAGCCACCAGTATGTGCACCAGCGCATCGCCCGCGGCGAATTTCACATCCAGCAGATGGACGTGCAGACCTACTTCTTTCGCCGCCAGAACATGAATGCCAAGGGCGAACCCCGCAGCTGGACGGACCACCTGCTGTGGCACCACGCGGCTCATACGGTGGACCTGTTTGCCTACCAGTGCGGCAGTCCGATCGTGAAGGCGCACGCACTGCAGGGGCCCATTCACCCGCAGCTCGGCATTGCCATGGACATGTCGATCCAGCTCCAGGCCGAGAACGGCGCCATCTGCACGCTGTCGCTCAGCTTCAACAACGACGGCCCATTTGGCACGTTTTTCCGCTACATCGGAGATACCGCCACCTATCTGGCGCGTTACGACGATCTGGTGACGGGACGCGACGAGGCAATCGATGTGAGCAAGGTCGCGGTTTCCATGAACGGCATCGAATTGCAGGACCGTGAGTTCTTCGCCGCCATCCGCGAAGGGCGTGAACCCAATTCCAGCGTCGCGCAGGTATTGCCGTGCTACAAGGTGCTGCACACGCTGGAGCAGCAGTTGCGCGGCTGACCCGTATCGCAGCCCCACCAAGAAGCCAGGAAGCATTGGCAGTGAAACCATCCTCAACAGGAGCAAGACCATGAAACTCATCAAAACCTTGGGCGCGATGGCCTTGGCCTTCGGCACTGCGGCCGCCTTCAATCCGGCTCAGGCCAAGGATCTGAAGATCGGTATCGTCATGCCGATGTCCGGTCCGTTTGCCGCGCACGGCAAGCAGATCAAGCACGGTATCGATCTGTACATGGCGCAGCACGGCGACACGGTCGCCGGACGCAAGGTCCAGATCCTCATCAAGGACGATACGGGCATTTCGCCGGCCGTGGCCAAGCGCCAGGCCCAGGAACTCATCATCAAGGACAAGGTCGATATCCTGGCCGGGTTCACGCTGACGCCGAATGCTTTTTCGGTCGCCCCGCTGGCGACAGAAGCCAAGCTGCCCATGGTGGTCCTGAACGCCGCGACTTCGGCCATTACCGAGAAATCCCCCAACATCGTGCGCGTGTCCATGACGCTGCCGCAGGATACGGCCCCGATGGCCGAATGGGCCTACAAGAACGGCGTGCGCAAGGTCTACACGCTGGTGGCGGATTACGGTCCTGGCCATGATGCCGAAAAGCAGTTCCAGAAGACCTTCACCAGCCTGGGCGGCCAGATCGTGGGCGAGGTTCGCACCCCGGTCAATACGCCGGACTATTCCCCGTTCCTGCAGCGCATCAAGGACGCCAAGCCGGATGCGGTGTTCCTGTTCGTGCCGAATGGCGAACAGGGCGTGGCGCTGGCCAAGGGCTTCAAGGAGCGCGGCCTGGACCAGGCCGGCATCAAGGAACTCGCCACCGGTGACGTCACCGACGAGGACGTCATCAACGCCATGGGCGATGCGGCGTTGGGCATGATCACTTCGTTCCACTACTCGGCGGCCCACGATTCGCCCGAAAACAAGGCGTTTGTGGCGGCCTATCACAAAGCCTACCCCAATGATCGCCCGAATTTCGTGGCGGTGGCCGGCTATGATGGCATGCACATGATCTACCAGGCACTGGAGCAGACCAAGGGCGACGCTGGCGTGGACGCCTTCATGAAGGCGGTGAAGGGCATGAAATGGATGAGCCCGCGCGGTCCGGTGGAAATCGATCCGCAGACACGCGACATCATCCAGAATGTCTACATCCGCAAGGTCGAGCGTGTGGATGGCGTGCTGCAAAACGTCGAGTTCGACAAGATCGAAGCGGTGAAGGATCCGGGCAAGCAGAGCTGATCGCCAGTGTCCCGTCCGGTTGATCATGATTCAAGGACACAAACCAACCGAACGGGACACTAGCGCTTCTCACCGGGTTGGCGGACTGTGCCCGGGCCGGTGCGCGGTCTGCCGCCTTTTTGTGGATGAATCATGACGATATTCTTCGATGGCGTGGCCTTTGGCATGCTGTTGTTCCTCATCAGCGTCGGCCTGTCGGTCACCCTGGGGCTGATGAACTTCATCAACCTGGCCCACGGCGCTTTTGCGATGCTCGGCGGCTATGCGTGCGTGGTGCTGCTCAACCGCTACGGCGTCCCGTTTCTGGCGACGCTGCCGGTGGCGATTCTGGTACCGGCGCTGGCGGGCATCGTGCTCGAAAAGACGCTGTACCGGCGCCTCTACGCGGCCTCTGAGCTGGATCAGGTGCTGTTTTCAATCGGCCTGGTATTCATGGCGGTGGCCACGGCTCACTATTTCTTCGGCGCCCAGCAGCAGCCGCTGCATCTCCCCGATTTCCTCCAGGGCCAGATTCACTTGCCCGGGATGGACGTGGGCGTCTACAGGCTGTTTCTCATTGTGGTGGGGCTCGTCGTCGCGTTCGGCCTGCAGTGGTCCGTCATCAAGACGCCGTTTGGCGCCAAGCTGCGCGCGTCGGTGGACAACCAGAGGGTTGCGCGCGGACTGGGGATCGACGTCAACCGGGTGTTCAGCCTGACTTTTGCACTGGGCTCGGCGCTGGCCGGCCTGGGCGGGGCCATGGGGGTGGAGATGCTGGGGCTGGATCCCGAGTTCCCCGTGAAGTATCTGGTGTACTTCCTGATTGTCGTGACAGTCGGCGGCAGCGGCAATATTCTGGGGTCGCTCTACGCCGCGATCCTGCTGGGCGTGGCCGACGTGGCCGGCAAATACTACATTCCGCAGATCGGCGCTTTCATCATCTATGCGGTGATGGTCGCGGCCCTGATTTTCCGCCCCCATGGCCTGTTTGGCCGCTCTCACAATTAAGCGTTCGACATGTCGACACTCTCTCTGAACAAGGCTTCCCCGGATCCTTCCGGCGGTGCCGATCCACTGGCCCGCTATCGTCGGTCGGCCCATTGGAAGCCGCTGGAATATCTGTTCTGGCTCCTGCCTGTCGCGGCGTACTTCCTGTTTCCGGGGAATTATCTGCTGCTCAGTCAGATCGCCATCACCGGGCTGTTCGCACTCTCGCTGGATCTGATTTTCGGTTACGCCGGCCTGATTTCATTGGGACACGCGGCCTTCTTCGGCGTGGGGGCGTACACGGTGGGGTTCCTCGGCACCAACGGTCTGGGTGACCCGATACTCGGGCTGGTGCTGGCGGCCGTGTTCGCCGCGCTGCTCGGATTCCTGAGCAGCTTTCTGCTGTTGCGCGGCAACGATCTGTCGCGTCTGATGGTGACCCTGGGCGTGGCCCTCATGCTCTATGAGCTGGCCAACAAGTTCACGAGCATCACGGGCGGGGTGGACGGCATGCCGGGCATCGAGGTGAAGCCGATTCTCGGGCTGTTCGACTTCGACATGTTCGGGCGCGTCGGATTCGTCTACTCGGTCGTGGTGCTCTTCGTGCTGTTCTGGTTTGCCCGCAGGCTGGTGCATTCCCCTTTTGGCCAGAGCCTGCGGGGCATTCACATGAACGCGCTGCGCATGCCCGCGCTGGGGGTGCCGGTGAACCGCCGCCTCGTGAAGATCTACACGATAGGCGCGGCCTACGCCGGCGTGGCCGGCGCGCTTCTCGCGCAGACCAACCAGTTCGTCTCGCTGGACGTGTTGAGCTTTCAGCGCTCGGCGGACCTGCTGCTCATCCTGATCCTGGGCGGGGCGGGGCATCTGTACGGCGGCATCATTGGCGCCGTGGTCTTCGTGGTCATCAACTACTTTCTCTCGGACATGAACCCCCAGTACTGGCAGTTCTGGCTAGGGCTGATTCTGGTGCTCATCGTGTTGTTCGCGCGCGGCGGGATCCTCGGCACGGCCCGACAGTGGATGGACTCGCGCCGCCGCGCCCGCGCGCATTCGCGCACGGGAGAAGCCTCATGAGCGCGGTGCTGCAGACGCGCGACCTGGTGCGCACGTTCGGGGCCTTCGTGGTCACCGACCGCGTGAATCTCTCGGTCGCGGCGGGCGCCCGCCACGCGCTCATCGGGCCCAATGGCGCCGGCAAGACCACCCTCATCAACCTGCTGACCGGCTATCTGGAGCCCACAGCGGGCAGCGTGATCCTGATGGATCAGGATGTGACTCGCATGCCGCAGCACGATCGCTGCCGCCGGGGATTGGTGCGCACGTTCCAGATCAACCAGCTCTTCAAGGACATGACGGTGCTGGAATCCGTGGCGCTGGCCGTGAGCGAACGCCAGGGGCTCGGTACGCAGTGGTGGCGCCCGCTGGCGCGCCGCGGCGAGGTTGTGGACGAGGCCGCCGCCATCCTGGAGCGGCTGAAGCTGTTGCCCGACGCGCTGGAAACCACACGAAATCTGGCCTACGGCCGCCAGCGCCTGATCGAGATCGCGCTGGCGCTGGCCCTGGAACCCAAAGTGCTGCTGCTGGACGAGCCTGCGGCCGGCGTTCCGACGGGCGAAAGCCAAGAGCTTTTCGAGACCATCGCGCAGCTCCCGCGCGACGTCACCATTTTGCTGATCGAACACGACATGAACCTGGTGTTCCGCTTTGCCGACCGCATCTCGGTGCTGGTTTCGGGGGCCTTGCTGGTCGAGGACACCCCCGACGTCATTGCGCACCATCCACGCGTGAAGGAAGTCTACCTCGGAGAGTCCCATGTCTGAGCTGCTGCACCTGGAAAACGTCTGGGCTGGGTACGGCGACGCGGTGGTGCTTGAAGACGTGTCGCTGACGCTGAATTCGGGCGACAGCCTGGCGCTGCTCGGGCGCAACGGCATGGGCAAGACCACGCTCCTGGCAACCCTCATGGGCGCCACGCGCCTGCGGCGCGGCAAGATCCTGTACTGCGGCAATGACATAGCGCACGTGCCCAGCCATCTGCGGGCTCAGGCGGGTCTGGGGTGGGTTCCCCAGGAACGTGATGTCTTCCGGTCGCTCACGGTCGAGGAAAACCTGACGGTGGTGGCACGGCCCGGCGACTGGACGCTGGAACGTACCTATGCCATGTTTCCGCGCCTGGAAGAGCGCCGCGCCAACCTGGGCAGCCAGTTGTCGGGCGGCGAGCAGCAGATGCTCGCCATGGGGCGGGCGCTGATGCTCAACCCCAAGGTCCTGTTGCTGGATGAGCCCCTCGAAGGCTTGGCGCCGCTCATTGCCCAGGAACTGCTGCATATCATCGACCGAATGGTATCCGACGGCCGCATGGCCGTGATTCTGGTCGAGCAGCACGCCCGCCAGATCCTGCCCATCACACGCCAGGCGCTGGTGCTGGAACGCGGCCGCGTGGTGTATTCGGGGCCGAGCGCGGCCCTGCTCGACGACGACGCGGCGCTGGACCGCTGGCTGGGGGCTGCGGCCGCCGAGCCTACACATTAGGAGGCCTTTCGATGCAGTTTCATCATGATGGCTACGTGTCGGGGGATCCGCGCCTGCAGGCGGCCGCGGGTGTGGGGGTGAACAGGCCCCATGACATCCCTGATCGAGTGGATGTCCTCATCGTGGGAACCGGCCCCGCCGGCATGATCACGGCGGCGCAGCTGTCGCAGTTCGCGGACGTCACGACTCGCATTGTGGAACGCCGTGGCGGACGTCTGGAAATCGGCCAGGCGGATGGCATTCAGCCGCGCAGCGTCGAGACCTTCGACGCCTTCGGCTTCGCCGAACGGATCGTGGCGGAAGGCTGCAAGATCACCGAGACGGCTTTCTGGAAGCCGGACCCGGCCGATCCGTCGCGCGTCGTGCGCACCTCGCGTGTGCTCGAAGATCCCAATGGCGTCAGCGAATACCCGCACATCACCGTCAACCAGGCGCGGGTGCTGGATTATTTTGCGGAATTCATGGCGTACGCGCCTACCCGGATGCGCCCGGACTATGGCGTGGAATTCCAGGGGCTGGAAATCACGGACGATCCGGATCATCCCGTGGCGGTCACGCTCGTCCACACCGAAGGGCCGCACAAGGGCGAGACGCGCACCGTGCGGGCCCGATATGTGGTTGGCGCCGATGGTGCCCACAGCCGGGTGCGCGAAGCGATAGGCTGCAAGGCGGAGGGGGATTCTTCCCACCATGCCTGGGGGGTGATGGACGTCCTGGCGGTGTCCGATTTCCCGGACATCCGCGTCAAATGCGCCATACAGTCCGAATCCCATGGCAGCATCCTGCTCATCCCGCGGGAAGGCGGCCACATGTTCCGCCTGTACGTGGATCTGGGCGACGTGCCGCCCGGCGACCGGACCATCCGCCAGACCACGGTCGAGCAGACCATCGCGCGGGCGCGGCAAATCTTCCATCCCTATACGCTGGATGTGCGCGACGTCGCCTGGTACAGCGTCTATCAGGTGGGCCACCGCGTGTGCGATCGCTTCGACGACGTGCCGGCGGACCAGATCGGCCGGCGCCTGCCGCGCGTGTTCATTGCCGGCGATGCCAGCCATACGCACAGCGCCAAGGCGGGGCAGGGCATGAATGTGTCCCTGCAGGACGGCTTCAACCTGGGGTGGAAGCTGGGACACGTGCTGCAGGGTCGCAGCCCGGCCAGCCTGCTCGCCACGTATTCGGCCGAGCGCCGGGTGATCGGCCAGGACATCATCGAGTTCGACAAGCGCTGGGCCAGTACCCTGGCCAAGCGCCCCGAAGACTTCGACAACCCCACGGACCTGGAAAACGCCTACCTGCGGATCACCGAGTTTGCCCAGGGGTTCATGACGCAGTACGCGCCGTCCCCGATCACCGGCACGGCTGATTTTCAGCATCTGGCGACCGGGTTTCCCATCGGCAAGCGTTTTCGCTCGGCGCCAGCCACCCGCGTGGCGGACGCCGATATCCTTGAAATCGGCCATGAGCACCGGGCCGATGGCCGCTGGCGAATCTATGTGTTTGCCGACGCGGCGCCGGCGGGGACGTCCGCAGCCATCCGTGCATTGGGAGACTGGCTGGCGCAGTCGCCGGAGTCGCCCCTGCGTCGCGCGACGCCTTCGGACCTGGATGCCAATGCCTGGTTCGACCTCAAGATCATCTATCAGCAGGCCCACATCGACGTGGATCCCGGCCAGGTTCCGGCCGCGTTCATGCCGCGCGTGGGGCGGTTCGACCTGATCGACTATTCGGGGGTCTATGCGGCCACGCCCGGCGACGATATCTTCGAACGGCGCGGCGTGGATCGGTCGGGTGCCATCGTGGTGGTGCGGCCCGACATGTATGTGGCCCATGTGCTGCCTTTGATGGCGACCGAGGCGCTGGGGCGGTTTTTCCGGGAAATCACACTGCCGCAGCGGTGAATCCGGCGTGCGGGCAGGGCGGTGCCAGTCGAGTGCGGCCCGCCCGCGCGATCGGACACGAAGCCGCAGGGCCGGCCTGTTGTCCGAGTGGGTATTAAGGCTGTGATCGGGGGATTCAGGCTACAGTCGTCTCGTCCACGCTTGGGCGGAAATCTCCAGGAGGCTCCATGTCTCGCTCTGAACCTTTCCATGCGCCTTCGGCGCTCAACGTCATCCGGGACGAACACCGTGCCATGGCCGCTGTTCTGGATGCCCTGGCCCATGTGGTTCGCGACATCGATGCAGGGCGGATGAAACCCGATCACACGCTGCTGGCCAGCATGGTCGACTACATCGCCGAGATGCCCGACAAGCTGCATCACCCCAAGGAAGACCGCATCTTTGTCCTGCTGCGGTCCAAGACCCACGATCTGGATGCCTGCCTGGCCGCGCTCGAAGCGGAACACCGGCAATCCGTTCCGGCGACCAGTGCGCTGGATCGCGCGCTGGTGCATTACCTGCAGGCGGGCGCGGACGGGTTTGGCGCGTTCCGCGATGCGGCACTGGCCTACGTCGGCCACGAGTTCCGTCACATGAGCATGGAAGAGCGCCATGTATTCCCCGCGGCGCGGCGGCTCCTGACGGCGGACGAGTGGGACGAGATCAACGCCGATTTTTCGCGCAATAGCGACCCGTGGTCCGGCCTTGACGACCGCTTCGTGAAGCTCTTCCGCCAGATTGCGATGCTGATGCCGGCGCCCATCGGATTGGGCGATCCGCAAAGCTAGGGCAATCCCGGAGCCCGTCGTACGTTGAATCGCTGGACCGGTGCGGCGGTTCGTGGCAAGCTGGTGCCCCAATTCGCCACGATTCGTCATCAGTCATAACAATTCGACATAGCAGCTAGTGAGGCTCTATCCTTAACGGGCACGGGACTAGCGGCCATAATGAGCCCTCGGGCCGGGATACCGATTCGCGGCCGTTCGCATCATCGCAATCTCAAAGGAGCGAGACATGAAGTTCAGCAAGACGATGGGGGCCGTGGCTTTGGCCCTGGGAGCGGCGGTGGCCGTGAGCCCCGTGCAGGCCAAGGATCTGAAGATCGGCCTGGTGCTGTCGGTATCCGGGCCATTCGCGCCCTATGCCAAGCAGATCAGCCACGGCGTGGATTTGTATATCGCCGAGCATGGCGACACGGTGGCCGGCCGCAAGGTCCAGGTCATCATCAAGGACGACACCGGCATGGCGCCCGCAGTCGCCAAGCGCCAGGCGCAGGAGCTGCTGACCAAGGACAAGGTTGACATCCTGGCCGGTTTCGACCTGACGCCGAACGCGTTTTCGGTGGCCCCGCTTGCCACCGAGGCCAAGGTTCCGATGGTGGTGATGAACGCAGCGACCTCGTCGGTGACGGAAAAGTCGCCGAACATCGTCCGTGTGTCGATGACGCTGCCGCAAAGCTCATGGGCGATGGCGGAGTGGGCCTACAAGAACGGCGTGCGCAAGGTCTACACGCTGGTGGCGGATTATGGTCCCGGGCATGACGCCGAGAAACAGTTCCAGAAGACGTTCACGGCGCTGGGCGGTCAGGTCGTGGGCGAGGTCCGTACCCCCGTCACCACGCCGGATTATT
>DATNAI010000301.1:0-5464 GCA_035572875.1 Castellaniella sp.
GGTCCGTAGAACTCCACGAATTTGCCCACCACACCGTGCTTGCGGAGCATCTCCGTGATGGTCAGCACCAGGTCGGTGGCAGTCGTGCCCTCGGGCAGCGATCCATGCAGCTTGAACCCCACCACGCGCGGAATCAGCATGGAAATCGGTTGCCCCAGCATGGCGGCTTCAGCCTCGATGCCGCCCACCCCCCACGCCACGACGCCCAACCCGTTGACCATGGGGGTGTGGGAATCGGTCCCCACACAGGTATCCGGGTAGGCTTCGGTCACGCCATCGACCTGGCGCGTGAACACGCCGCGGGCCAGGTGCTCCAGATTCACCTGGTGCACGATGCCGGTATCGGGAGGCACGACGCGGAAGTTGTCGAACGCGGTCTGCCCCCAGCGCAGGAACTTGTAGCGTTCGAGGTTGCGCCGGTATTCGATTTCCTGGTTGCGCTTGAAGGAGGCGTTCTGTCCGAAATCCTCGACGATGACCGAGTGGTCGATGACCAGTTCCACAGGGGCCAGCGGATTGATGCGCTCCGGGTCGCCGCCCAACGCCTTCATGGCATCGCGCATGGCGGCGAGGTCGACCACCGCCGGTACGCCCGTGAAGTCCTGAAGGATGACCCGCGCCGGTGTAAAGGCGATCTCGCGGCTGGGCTGGGCCTTGGGATCCCATGAAGCCAACGCCCGGATGTCGTCGGCCGTCACCGACCCGCTGCCCTCGGTCCTGAGCAGGTTTTCCAGCAGCACTTTCAAACCGTAAGGCAGGCGATCCGGGTTCAACCCCTGCCGCTTCAACGCGTCCAGCCGGTAGATGCGGTAGGACTTGCCTCCCACATCCAGGGTTGCGCGCGCCCCAAAACTATTCGCGTGATCCATTGCAAATTCTCCTGGAAGATTCCGGTACTCCGCCAGGTCAATGGTCGCATGCAGCGGCCCGACTGGCTGCTCACCCCGGCGTCGCGAGACGCCGTGCAACTCATCTTACACGCAATGGCACCCGCTGCTCCATCAGTCTTATAGAAGACTGGCGACTCTCCGAACAAGGTCCGCCTCACAGCCGCCGGACCTCACCGCGGCCCGCGCCCCGGGGACGTGACGAACGACCGGACGCCGCCCATGGTTAAGGCTGCAACGGCGCCTCCATGGGCTCTACACTGGGCCATCGCTAGTCTTTCGGAGTCCATGACATGGCATTCCCCGCATTTTTCACCCAAGCCCCCCGCATCGTGCTGCACGACGGCCTGGCGGAGCTGCTGGGCGCCTCTGACGATGGTCTGATGGAATACGGCTACGAAGACGCCGTACGCCTGGCCGGGCACTCCTGCCCCACCGTCGCCGGCGCCTGGCTGATGACGGTCTCCGCCCTCAAGGCGCTGTACCCGGACAGCCACCCGGAACGGGGCGACATCGAGGTGGAATTCGGCGAGGCGGCTGACAGCGGCGTGACCGGCGTCATGGCCAACGTGACCAGCCTGGTGACCGGGGCCACCACCGACAACGGTTTTCATGGACTGGCCGGGCAACACGACCGGCGCAACCTGCTGCACTTCAATGCCGACATCGCCGGAGAAGTCGCCTTCACGCGCAAGGACACCGGCGCCAGCGTCGCGGTCTCCTACAGCGCGCGCGGGGTACCGCCCGCACCCAACACCATGCCGCTGCTGCAAAGGATCCTCGCAGGTCAGGCCAGTGCCGATCAGAAACAGGAATTCACGGCGGCCTGGCAGGACAGGGTTCACCGCATCCTCCAGTCGGCCGACCTGCCGGGCCTGATCAGCCTGAACTGGCAGACCGCCCCGGCCCACTAAAAAGCCGCAAAAGCCTGGCGGGCCGGGCTGAACATATCGCAGCGAGCCATTCGGAGAGCCGCTCCTACTCGGGATGATCTGCGTTGGGCTCGCCCGTGCGGCGGCCGTGCTGCTCGTAATAGCGGCGCTTGTCGTCATACATGGCACGGTCGGCCACCCGCATGGCTTTTTCCAGCGCCTTGGGATCACGGCACACGGCGGTACCGGCCGAGACACTGAGCGGCAGGCCGCTGTAATACTGGTTATTCAGCTCCACCAGAGAATGGATGTTGGCCAGCACGACGTCGATGCCCGCCTCGTCCATGCCGGGAAGCACCACCATGAATTCGTCGCCGCCAATACGCGCCGCAGTCGCGGGGCGATCCACTGCCTTGTTCAGGACCTCGCCAAAACGTCGAAGGAGATCGTCGCCGGCCGCATGGCCGTTGACGTCATTGGCCAGTTTCAGGTTGTTCAGGTCCAACGCGATGAAACCCACCAGCGGCACGCGCTTGTGCATCAGGCGTCCCAACTCGTCCACGAAGAACGACCGGTTTTTCAACTGCGTCAGGACGTCGTGCTGCCCCAGATACTCCAGATAGGCCTCGGCCTTCTTGCGGGCTGTGATGTCGGTCAGCGCCAGCAGCACCATGCTCCAATCGTCCTCGTGACCGTCAAAGACCGACAACTGCAGATGAATGTGCAAAACGTCGCCCTGCAGGGTCCGGTTGCTGACTTCTTTCAGGTGAAACAGCCGGCCTTCCCACAGCTCGATCAGCTGCTCCGCGAAAGTATCGCGCATGTCGTCATGGAAGACTTCCGCGAGCCGCGAGAGGAGTTCGGCCCGCGAATTCGCCTTGTACATCTTCAGGGTGTAGCTGTTCACATCGATGACGCGGATTTCCTCCATGCACCGCTCCACGAATTCCCCATGGACGTTCAGGAACGTGCGGAAATCCACGATACCTTGCAGGCGCAGTTCGTCGAACAGGCGCTTGATCTGGCTGAAGTCCTCCACCCAGAGGGAAACCGGAGCCTGCTCGAAGAACTCGCGCGCGAGCGCCGCGCTGTCCTGTGCCTGGCGGCGCGTATCCTGCAACTCCGTCGTGTCTTCCATCGCCACCAGGATACGGTCCCAGGGGCGGCTGGCATCGGCCAGTATGACGCCCTTCAGGGAAAGATCCAGGCGATTGCCGGACAACGTGTAGTTGAAGGTATTCCCATGGAAGGTGCGCCGGCCCTCCCACATCTGGACCAGCTCTTCGGCAAAGCCTTCCAGCATCTCGTCGCGCAATACGCTCGGCAGCCGCGCCATCAGGTCTTCCTGGGTGGCGGCCTCGTAGAGGTCCAGCGTGCGGCGGTTGACCCGCAGGACTTTCATGAGGTGCGCGCAGTGCTGCACGCGCGCTCGGTCTTCGTGCAGCCAGAGGCGCAGGTCACGGACGCCCTCCGACCGCCATTGCTCGAACTGCGTATACAGTTCGCTATAGTCTTCCAGCCACAACGCCATGGGCATGACCTCGAAAAAATCGAGCATGCCAAACCCTTCACCGGCCACTTCGTGTTGCTGTTCCATGCTGGCGCAGAGCCTCTTCTTGAACACATTTGCTTCCGGCATTATGCCCGCTCCGCATTCATTCAACGAGACGGCGCAGCCGATCGGCCGGTCGACCGACCCGTTCCGATCGCCCCGGTCTGCCTCGCCGGGCGGGGCAAATGCTATGCTGCATACCTCTTTGCCTCCCGTACTGCATCATGGAACATCTGAACCAAGTGTTGTTTCTATGGATCAACGCGACTGACCCTTCCTCGACCAGTCTGCTCATCGGGCGGCTGCTGGCCAACGGCCTGGTCTATCTGTTTCCGCTGTACCTGGTGCTGGGCTGGTTGCGCGCCGACGCAGCGGGGCGCGAGGCGCTCATCCAGGGCGCCCTGTCCGCCGTCATCGCCCTTTTCCTCGCCTGGGCCATCGCAAAGGTCTGGTATGTTCCCCGGCCCTTCGTCGTCGGGCTGGGCCACCAGTATCTGCCGCACGCACCGACTGCGTCCTTTCCCAGCAACCATCTGAGCTTCATCTGGGGACTGTGCGCGGGCTTGTTCCTGCATCCGGCGCGACGTCGCTCGGCCTGGGTCCTGGCGCTCATCGGCCTGCTGGTGGCGTGGGCGCGGATCTACATGGGGATCCATTCGCCGCTTGATATGGCGGGGGCGTTCGTGACCGCAATCGCGGCTGCCACGATCTCAGCTCCGCTGCGTCGGCATGCGATCCCGCACATGCGCCGCAGGATCGAGCCGCTCTACCATCTAGCGTTCGCGTGGGCCATCCGGCGCGGTTGGGTCCGGTCTTGACGACGCAGGCGTAGCCTCCTGCGGCCGACCCATGGAAAGCCGGACACAGGCCGCCACCAGGGCTCGGGCTTGCGGGCCGGCGGCCGAAGTATCCATTGAAGATGAGGGCCCCACCAGCGTCAGGGCCAGCACCAGCCGCCCCTGAGCATCGAAGACAGGGGCGGAAATTGCATTGATTCCCCGGACATGATCGCCTTCGACGGCCGCGAAACCGTCTGCGCGCATGCGTACCCGAATCGGGGCGGGAATGGAGCTCGGGTGGTCTCTCTGCCACACGGAAAAAACCCGGCCGGTGGCCGACGATTCCGCATCCAGAACGGCCCCTTCGGCAATCGAGATGGCCACGACACGAGATGGCTGGAACACCCGGGCAACCGTTGCCCCGCCCGCCCCCCATATCGCCACGAAGCACGTCTCCCCCTGGGCTTCACAGAGTCTGCGCGCCTCGCTCATCGCAAGATTGAGCTCATTCTGGCGAGCCAGCCATTGCAGCGATAAATCACGCACGGCGGGCCCAAGGTCGTACAGGCCGCTTGCAGCGTCCTGCCTGACCCAGCCGAGCCGCTGCAGGCTGACCAGATAACGGTATGCCTTGGCCCTGTGCATGCCGACCCGGCGAGCCAGATCCGACAGGCCGCACGGCCCGCCTTGGCGAGCCAGGCACTCGAACACCATCAGACCGGTCTCCACCGACTGCACGCCTTGAGCCGTTTCCAATTTCGTGATGCTTTCCATGATGAAGGGCCGGATGGCTTGACGCCTTCCCACCGCCACTCTATGCTGTTATGTAAATAATAACATCGTTACGTTTAGGATAACAACGGAGCCACGATGTCTTCGCATTCTCTCAGCCAATCACAGTACATGAGCGGTTTCGGCAACGAATTCGCCACTGAAGCGTTGCCGGGCGCGTTGCCCGTCGGCCGCAACAACCCCCAGAAAGCGCCCTACGGGCTTTACGCGGAGCAGCTTTCGGGTACCGCGTTCACATTGCCCCGGCACCTGAACCGCCGCTCGTGGCTATATCGGATCCGTCCCGCGGCGATGCATCACCCGTTCGAGGCCAGCTCGGCCGGCGCACGCTGGCTGAACCGCTTCGACGAGATTCCGACGCCGCCCAACCAGCTTCGCTGGGACCCCCTACCGCTGCCAGACACACAGGCATCGGTGGACTTCATCGACGGGATGACGACCATGGGCGGCAATACGGGCTGCGGCATCCACGTCTATGCCGCCAACCGTTCCATGCGGGACCGCTACTTCTACAACGCGGACGGGGAACTGTTGATCGTCCCGCAGCAAGGAAGGCTGATCCTCGCCACGGAGCTTGGCGTG
>DATNAI010000302.1:0-5245 GCA_035572875.1 Castellaniella sp.
CAATGGTGAAGCGGTTTCGGCTTCTACGGTGGCACCCATGCTGGATGGGGCTTTCGGAAGGGGCATAGAGACTCCGGTGGTGGGGCGGCTTACGCCGCCAGTTCCTGGACGGCCTTCAGGACTTCGGTTACATGGTCGGGAACGCGCACGCCGCGCCATTCGCGCGCCAGCAGGCCTTTTGCATCGATCAGGAACGTGCTCCGTTCAACCCCGCGAACCTGCTTCCCGTACATGTTCTTCAGCTTCATGACGTCAAACAGCGTGCACAAGCTTTCGTCCGGGTCCGAGATGAGGGCAAAGGGCAAGCCCTGCTTTTCGATGAAGCCGCCGTGCGACTTCAGGGAGTCGCGCGAGACGCCGTAGACGGAGCAGCCCAACGCCTGGAATTGTGGGTGTTGGTCCCGGAAATCCTGGGCTTCCAGCGTGCAGCCGGGCGTGTTGTCCTTGGGGTAGAAATAAAGCACCCAGGGTTTGCCCAGCAGGGCCTGCGAGTCGAAGGGGCCTTGGGTCGTGTCGGCTTTCAGAACCGGCAGCGGTTGGCCGATTTGGGGAGTAGTCATCAGTGGGGATCTCATGGAAGGAGGATGGCCAGTACGTGGCGCTCCTCGGACATCAGGATGTTGTAGGTGCGGGCAGCCGCCTGCGTGGTCATGGTCTCTACGCCGATGCCGAGCTTCAGCAGCGGCTGGGTGATGTGAGGCGCGAGAAAGACCTGACGCGCCCCCGTGCCGATCAGCACGACCTCCGGGGCGTCGGGTGGCAATGCGGCGGGCGCATCATCCAGAAAAGCCATCGGATCCTGGGCGCCAGCCTGCACGCCGATCAGGTCCTGGAGCAACGCCGCGTCGATATCGCCTGGCCGCTGCACGTCCAGGCTGCGGACGGGCCCCTGGGGCGCAAAGCAGACAGCGGACTCGAAGCGTTCCCGGTTGATTTCCAGGTAGTCGTCCCCATAGGCCGTCACGGTGTTCAGTTCAGGGTTGGAATCTTTTTGCAATAGCACAGGATGCTCCGGTGTTGCTGTGATGATAGCGCAATCGGTTGTCGGCGCAGAGCCTTGCCATGGGGCCATTTGCGAGTCTGTAGCTCATGCGCTAGATTAACGGATTTGCTGCGCTGCATTCATGACGGCGCGCCATTTCGCCAGCCGTTTTCCATCGCCACCGAGGTTCATCATGACGAGCTTTCCGCGCATTGAGCGCCTGCCCCCCTATGTGTTCAACATCACCGGGGAGCTGAAGATGGCTGCTCGCAGGCGTGGCGAGGACATCATCGACATGTCGATGGGCAACCCGGATGGCCCCACGCCCCAGCATATCGTCGACAAGCTGGTCGAGGTCGTCCATCGGGATCACACGCACGGCTATTCGGTATCCAGGGGCATTCCGCGCCTGCGCCGCGCCATCGCCAACTGGTATGGGCGACGCTACGGCGTGGACATCGACCCCGAAACGGAGGCCATAGTCACCATCGGGTCCAAGGAAGGCTTGGCCCACTTGATGCTGGCGACGTTGGACCGCGGTGATACCGTGCTGGTGCCCAATCCCAGCTACCCCATTCACATTTACGGCGCCGTGATCGCGGGCGCCAATATCCGTTCGGTGCCCATGACGCCGGGGCTGGATTTTTTCCAGGAAATCGAGCGCGCGGTGCGCGAGACCATTCCCAAGCCCAAAATGATGATCCTCGGGTTTCCCAGCAACCCGACGGCGCAGTGCGTGGATCTGTCGTTTTTCGAGCGAATCGTGGCGCTGGCGCGCGAGCATGGCATTCTGGTCGTGCATGATCTGGCCTACGCGGACATCACCTTTGACGGGTACGTGGCGCCATCCATCATGCAGGTGCCGGGAGCCCGCGACGTGGCGGTGGAATTCTTCACCATGAGCAAGAGCTACAACATGGCTGGCTGGCGGGTCGGCTTCATGGTGGGCAACCGCGAACTGGTGCATGCCTTGGCGCGCATCAAGAGCTATCACGATTATGGGACTTTCACGCCCATCCAGGTGGCGGCCATTGCGGCACTCGAAGGCCCGCAGGACGGCGTGGCCCAGGTCGTGGAGCAATACCGCTGCCGTCGGGACGTGCTGGCTCGCAGCCTGCATGAGGCGGGCTGGATGGTCGATATTCCCAAGGCCTCCATGTATATCTGGGCGCACATTCCCGAGCCCTATCGGGCCATGGGGTCGCTGGAATTTTCGAAGCGCCTGCTGGCCGATGCGAAGGTCGCTGTGTCCCCCGGAATCGGGTTTGGGGATTATGGCGACGAGTATGTGCGCTTTGCACTCATTGAAAACGAGCAGCGCATCCGTCAGGCGGTGCGCGGCATCAAGGATATGTTCCGCAAGGACGGGCTCCTGAAATGAAGCCCATTCGTGTCGGGCTGCTGGGCCTTGGGGTTGTCGGCGGTGGGGTCTGGACGGTCCTGAAACAGAATGGCGGCGAGATCGCCCGGCGCGCCGGGCGCCACATCGAAGTCGCCGCCGTGGCGGTGAGGGACGTGGCCAAGGCCCGAGCACTGGTGGGCCCTGACGTGAAGGTGGTCACGGACGGCATGGCCCTCATGCATGACCCGGACATCGATATCATCGTCGAGCTGGTCGGTGGCGAGACCGTCGCGCGCCGGTGCATCCTGGAGGCCATCGCCCAGGGAAAGCACGTCGTGACGGCCAACAAGGCATTGCTCGCCGTCCATGGCAACGAGATCTTCGCCGCCGCCCAGGCGCGTGGGGTGATGGTCGCCTTCGAGGCGGCGGTGGGCGGCGGTATCCCCATCATCAAGGCCATTCGCGAAGGCCTGACCGCCAACCGGATTCAATGGGTGGCCGGCATCATCAATGGCACCACCAATTTCATCCTGTCCGAAATGCGCCAGCGCGGCCTGCCATTCGAGGTGGTGTTGGCCGAAGCGCAACGCCTGGGGTATGCCGAGGCCGACCCCACTTTCGATATCGAGGGCGTGGATGCGGCGCACAAGCTGACGCTGCTGGCGTCGCTGGCTTTTGGCGTGCCGGTGCAGTTCGACCGGGCCTACATCGAGGGCATTTCCCATCTCGCATCGGAAGACATTGTCCACGCCGACCGCCTGGGGTACCGGATCAAGCTGCTGGGCATCACCCGGCACCGCCCCGATGGCATCGAGTTGAGGGTGCACCCTGCGCTGGTGCCGGCGGACTGCCTGCTGGCCAGCGTCGAGGGGGCGATGAACGCCGTCCTGGTCCGCGGCGATGCGGTGGGACCCTCGATGTATTATGGACAGGGCGCCGGCGCCTTGCCCACGGCATCGGCTGTAGTGGCCGATCTGGTCGATGTGGCCCGTTTGCAGATGGCCGATCCGGAGCACCGCGTCCCGCATCTGGCGTTCCAGCCCGACGCGATGGCGGACATCCCGATCCTGCCCATGGCAGAGGTCCGCACCAGCTTCTATCTGCGCCTGCGCGTGGACGACCGGCCCGGTGTGTTGGCGGATCTTGCGCGGATCCTGTCCCAGGCGCGGATCTCTGTCGGTTCCATGTTCCAGCAACCCCACGGAGTCCATCAGGCCGACATCATTTTCCTCACGCACGAGGCGCGGGAAGGGGATGTGCAGCAGGCCTTGCAGGCCATCCAGGACCTTCCGTTCGTGCACTCGGGCGTTACCCGCCTGCGCGTGGAGAATCTCAATTGAAGTATCAGTCGACCCGGGGCGGAATGGCGCCCATGCCGTTTTGCGACATTCTGCTGGAAGGGCTGGCTCCTGATGGCGGCCTGGCCCTGCCGATGGAGATCCCCACCCTGACGGCGGCCACGCTGGAATCCTGGCGGGCGCTGGACTACGCGGAACTCGCAGCCCGCGTATTGGAGCTCTTCATCGATGATCTTGCTCCCGAGACACTGCGGCGCCTGACGCAGGCTGCGTATGCGCCGAATGTGTTTGCGCGCATTGCGCCAGTCAAGCCGTTGGAACCGGGTCTGTCCCTGCTCGGTTTGTCCGAGGGCCCTACGCTGGCCTTCAAGGACATGGCCATGCAGCTTCTCGGACAGCTCTTCGAGACGGTGCTTGCGCAGCGCGGGCAGACGCTGAACATTCTGGGCGCAACGTCCGGCGACACAGGATCGGCCGCCGAATACGCTCTGCGCGGCAAGCAGGGGATTGCGGTCTTCATGTTGTCGCCGCATGGGCGCATGAGCGCCTTTCAGCGTGCGCAGATGTATTCGCTGCAAGACGCCAATATCCACAATCTTGCCATTCGCGGGGTGTTCGACGAGTGCCAGGACATCGTCAAGGCGTTGTCCGGCGACCTCGCCTTCAAGAGCGCCAATCGCCTGGGTGCCGTGAATTCCATCAACTGGGCGCGGATCGCCGCACAGGTGGTGTATTACGTCTGGGGCTGGCTGCGGGTCACCAAGAAGCCGGGCGATCCGGTCTCTTTCGCCGTGCCATCCGGAAACTTCGGCAACATTCTGGCCGGCCACATTGCGCGGCGGATGGGCTTGCCGATCCGCCGTCTGGTGCTGGCGACCAACGAGAACAACGTCCTCGAGGAGTTCTTCCGCACCGGGATCTACCGTCCCCGGCCCGCCAGCCAGACCTATGCCACGTCCAGCCCTTCGATGGACATTTCGCGGGCGTCCAACTTCGAGCGTTTCGTCTTCGATCTGGTGGGGCATGATCCGGTGCGGGTGAAGGCGCTGATGCAGGCGCTGCAGCAGGACGGATTCTTCGACCTGTCGGCGCTCAAGCCGCAGTTCGAGGATCGTTATGGTTTCGTGGCGGGTTCGAGCACCCACGCCGATCGGTTGCGTACCATCCGGTCGGTCCATCAAAAGGTCGGGGTGCTGATTGACCCTCATACGGCCGATGCCGTGAAGGTGGCGCGCGAGCACCTGGAACCCGGCGTGCCCATGCTGGCACTGGAAACCGCGCTGCCCGCCAAGTTCGCCGAAACCATCGTGGAGGCCGTCGGAGTCGAGCCTGAGGTTCCGGCCGCATTGCGCGATCTGGCCCAGCGCCCCCAGCGCGTCGCGCTCATGGATTGCGACGCGCGACAGGTAGCGGATTATTTGCGGCAGCACGCGGTATAGTCGGCTTGATCCTGCTTCACGGCAGGCCTTGCGTTTCGATGGCAGGGGAACGACAAGATGGCTGAAACAATTGCCTTGGTCGGCGTTCCCGCCGACGTCGGTGCCAGTGTCCGGGGTTCATCCATGGGGCCGGAGGCGCTGCGCGTGGCCGGGCTCGCCGGCGTGCTGCGGGCGCTGGGCTACC
>DATNAI010000303.1:0-2371 GCA_035572875.1 Castellaniella sp.
TTTCGGAATCGCTGCGAACATACAGCCGATTCCCGGCGATGGCGGGGTGGTTCCACGACTTGCCGCTGATGGCCTGAATGCGGCCCAGTTCTTCATTGCGATCCGGATTGCACCGCAGGAGGATCGCCTGCCCATCCTCGGAGCTGACGATCATCACGCCCTGGTCTTCCAGCAGGATCACCTGGCCCGCGCCGTAGCGGCCCTCGCGCCAGCGCCTGGCATTCGTATTGGCGTCGACGCAGCAGAAGACGGTTCCATCAAAGCCATAGATGAATCCGTCGTGGTAAACCATGTCGCTGAAGTTGGGCTTCACGCGCGGAGTCACCCACTGGCGCGATGCGGACTTGCCGTCGGATGCGATGCGAATTCGCTCCATTCCAAAGTCGGCGCCGTTGCCGAGTACGAGCGAGTCGGGGCCGATCGGGCAGGCCTGAAGCGCCGCCGGGAGCCCGACCTTGCTCTCGATCGGGAATCTCCAGCGGGTCTGTCCTGTCGAAGGGCCCAGGGCGAAGAGGCCTTCGTTGGTGAACATGAGAATCTGTCGATCGGCCCCGGATCCGAATGCCTGCGGCGATGCATAGCTGACCTTTCCCGCGTCGGCGGTCCACACCGGCGGCCCGCCATCCAGCGGGTAGGCGAGCATTCCCTTATGCCCCTCGCCGCCGGCAAACACGATCAGCCGGTCGTCCATCACCAGCGGCGAGTTGCAAAATCCCCACATCGGCATCGCCGCATCCGCGTCCTTGCCCACGTCGCGCGACCAGATCAGACGCCCCGTCGCACCGTCCAGGCAATTCAGCTTTCCCAGCGCACCCTGGGCATAGATTCGCCCCTTGGCAAACTCCGGGGTAGCCCGCGGCCCCGCGCCCGACATCGACTCCTCAAACCGCCCAGGATCTTCATGGCTCCAGATCTCCCTGCCCGTCATTGCATCGCGGCAGACCACCGCCTCTCGGTCGGCCCGCTGCTCCTGTGTGAAAACGCAGCCGTCGACGATAATCATTGAAGACCAGGCGGGGCCGACACGCTCTTTCCACAGGATTTTGGGCGGGTTCTGGGACCAGTTCAGATCGATGCGGAGATTCCGCACCGTGGCATCGCGATCCGGCCCGCGGAAGCCGGGCCAGTCGCCCGGGCGAAGCTCGAGCATTCTGGCGGCAGGGGCGGTGGTTGGCGTCGCAGGCTCGGCCTTCCGCTCGGCCAGATACATCTCCTCACCCGTGGGCGTCCAGCGCCAATGCACGTCGGCCTGCAAGTTCCCGTGAAATCCCGTCTCGCGGATCAGCAGGAAGGGGGACCAGACGACGACCATGGCCGCGAACAGCCCGGCCGTTCGAATGCGACCGGGCAGTCCCCTGGTGGCCAGCACCCAAAACGCCCACACCGTCAGCACGGCCGGCATGCCGACCTGTACCAGGAAGAAGGGTTGCGCGATTGTGCGCGCGGTGAGCAGGTGGAACACCACCGCCATGGCGATTGCCCAGGCAAAAACCGCCAGTCGCTGAAGCCACGTGAAGCTCGATCGCGTGAACCACCAGACCAGAAACAGCAGACTGGCGACCAGGTATACCGCCATGGTGATCAGGAACCAGGCGAACGTCTGGACGTCCAGCAGCCGGCCGACAAGCCAGAAGCCCCACATGAGCAGCACCAGTAGGGGGCCGATCCAGTCGCCGAGTTTGCGACGCCCGATTTGCACGGATGCGGTGGCGGTCATGTGAGGTCCTTGTTGGCGGAGAATTCAATTTCAATTCATGATCAAAATCATTCATAACACGAACGATTAAGAAATGCTACTATTTTGCAGATGGACCGTGGATCAAAAGACCGTCGGCCGGGCGGCTGCGGGCTGGCGTTTCTGCTGGCGCAGCTCGGCGGCCATGCCGCGATGCGGTTTGGCGAGCGCGTCGCGGGGCTGGGGCTGACGCCCCCGGACGCGGGGGTGCTTCGGAAAATCGCCGCCGACCCGGGAATCAGCCAGCAGGCCTTGGCCGAGCACCTGGGCGTGCTGCCCAGCCGCATGGTCGCGCTGATCGATAACCTCGAACACAAGCGGCTGGTTGAGCGGGTAAGCAGCCTCGAGGACCGGCGGTCGTATGCATTGCGTCTGACCGCAAAAGGGCAGCAGATGATGGCCGATCTGGGCCGGATTGCCATGGAGCACGAGCGGGACCTGTGCACCGCACTGGACGAAAAGGAGCAGACGACGCTCGTGAATCTGTGTAAAAGGATCGCCGACCAGCAGGGGCTGACGCCGGGCGTCCATCCGGGGTATCGGCAACTGGGGGCAAAACGATAGGCTCTGTCGGAACACCATGCACCGAAATTGCTGTCTGCTGTTCGAGAAGCACGCCAAATCCCTCTTCCGACC
>DATNAI010000304.1:0-7573 GCA_035572875.1 Castellaniella sp.
AAGGCGCTGCTGCTGGGCCTGCTGCTGGGCTCGGCGATTCAGGCCCTCCTGCCTGCGGACTGGATCCGGCGCTGGCTCGGCGGCTCGGGCACCGGCAGCATTCTGGCGGGCACCCTGCTGTCCATCCCCAGCATGATGTGCACCTGCTGCTCGGCGCCGGTCGTGAACGGATTGCGGGATTGCCGCGCGGCCCCGGGGAGCACAGCGGCCTACTGGCTGGGCAATACCATGCTGAATCCCGCCACACTCGTGTTCATGGGGTTCGTGCTGGGATGGCACTGGGTCGGGCTCAGGCTCGTCGTGGGGCTCGTCATGGTAGTCGGACTGGGATGGCTGCTCAACCATACGGGCCGGACAGACGGAACCCTCCCTGCCATGTCCGACGAGCCCCCCTGCTCTTCGGCGACAGTCCGGCCGGCGCTGGATCCCGTCCGCGCCCTGCGGCGCTGGGCCCGGGCCTTCACGGGCATGGCGCTGCGCCTGCTGCCGGAATACCTCGTGTTGGTATTGCTGCTGGGCGCCGCCCGCGCCTGGCTTTTCCCGGTGATGGACGGGGGCATGGACAACAGCGCGCTATGGATCGCGGCCGCCGCTGTCGCGGGACTGCTGTTCGTCATCCCCACCGCCGGCGAGGTCCCCATTGTCCAGGGGCTACTTTCGCTCGGTGTGGCCGCAGGACCGGCCGCTGCCCTGCTCGTGACGCTGCCCCCCGTCAGCCTGCCGTCGCTTTTCATGGTGGCCCGCTCATTCCGGTCTCGAGAGTTGGCGATTCTGGTCGCCGGTGTGCTGGCGATGGGTCTGCTGGCGGGCATTCTGGCCATCGGACTCGGGTTCTGAGAACAGGAGCACGACCGGGAGGATGGCGCCCCGGCAGCGTCCCGCCTTGGGTGCCCCGAATCGGATCAGCCGGCCTTGACGTGCAGGGCCCGGCCAGCGCCCAGGCCGCTCAGGCATCCCCCCACGGCAACCGCCGCGAAGAGCCACCCAGATGCGCCGAAATGCCCCGTCCAGCTCTTGATGAGGCCAATCAGCAGAGGCGCCCCGGAGGCCACCAGGTAACCCACCGTCTGGGCCATGCTGGATAGATGGGCCGCGACATGGGAATCGGGAGAGCGCAGCACGATGAGCGTGAGAGCCATGGCAAAGAAGCCCCCTTGGGCGATTCCCTGCACCACCGCCCAGAGCCAGACAGTGCCCAGCGGCGCGAACAACACGCCCACAAGCGACAAGCCGGCCACCAGGCTGAGGCCTACGCTGAGCAGGCGCTGGTCATGGAAGCGGGCGATCAGCGACGGCAGGAGCAGGCTGCCGAGAACATTCATGAAAATGCACACCGACGTGACCAGGCCCGCCTGCGTCCCATCCAGGCCGCGCTCACGCAGAATCGGCGCCAGCCAGCCCGATACACTATAGGCCAGTGAAGACTGCAGCCCCATGAACAGCGTGACCTGCCAAGCCAGCGGGCTGTGCCAAAGACGCCGCATGTCGCCCGCTGAACGCTTGGGACCGGAAGCCGCCGGACGGTGCCGGATCCGCAGGCCCCAGACCGCGGCCACGGCGAGTGGCGGCAACGCCCAGACGGCGACGCCCACCCGCCAGGAATCGCCAAAATGATAGGCCAGCGGCAGCGTCACCGCTGCCGCCAAGGCCGCCCCGCCATTGAGCGCAACGGTGTACAGCGCCGTCATGAGCGCAACGTGCCGGGAAAAATCGCGCTTGACCAAGGCGGGCAGCAGCACGTTGGTCACCGCGATGCAAGCACCCGCCAGCGCCGATCCCAGAAAAAGGCCGGGCAAACCCGGCCAGGCCCGCAGCGCCGTTCCGACGGCCAGCAGCAACAGCGCTCCCAGTACGGTACGTTCGATGCCAAACCGCTGGGCAAACGGTGGCGCAAACGGCGCGAAAGCCCCCAGGCACAAGACCGGCAAGGTCGTCAAATAACCGGCCGTGGCGGATGATATCCCGGTCTGCTGAATGATCTCGGGCAGCAGCACGGACAGGGTGGGGAAGATCATCCGCAGGTTCAAGGCCACCAGCATCAGGATGATGGCCAGCCAGAACAGGCCACGACGTGCCGTCGTGGAAGGTGCCACCCGCGATTCGGATCCGGACATGAGCGCGCTCGAAAGAAAAGGGCCTCATTCTACCGAACGCCGTGTCAGAGATGGGCGGAAAGCAGCGTGGCCATCCCGAGAAACACCCCGAACCCGATGACGTCCTGGAACGCGGTTTCGAACGGGCCCGCTGTGGTCGCGGGGTCAAAGCCCATCCTCTTGGAAATGATGGGGAACAAGGTTCCCATGAACGCAGCGGTCACCATCGAGCAGGTCAACGCCACGCCGATGACCACCCCGAACATGAAATGCGTCGACCAGAAGCCGCCGATGGTGCCCAACACGGCGCCGCAGGCGACGGCCATCATCACCGTGGTGAGCACCTCCTTGACCACCGTCGCCATCGCGGCCCTGGTGCTCGTGGTCCCCATGTCGATCTTGCGCACGGTGATGGCAGCGGCCTGCAGCCCGACATTCCCCGATACGGCGGAAATGACCGGCATGAAGGCCGCCAGGAGGATCACCTGCTTGAGAATCGCATCGAACTGATCAATCAGCAAAGCGGCGGCCATTTCGATCACCATCGTGCCAAACAGCCAGGGCAGGCGCGTTTTTGCCGCCTGCACCGGCGACATGGCTTCCATCGCCGCCGCGTCGGTACCCACGGCTCCCGAATACCGTTCATACAGCTTGGCGATCGTGACCTGCATCAGGTCCTCCTGAGGGACCACGCCCACCAGGAAACCGTCCCTGTCGGTCACGGGCAGCGAAAGAAATTTGTGCTTGGACAACAAGCGGGCCGCCGAAGTGCTCTCGGTGTCGACCGAAACGCAGACGACCTGTTCTTCCATGGCGTCGGCGACCAAACGGTCCCCGGGCTGCATCAATGCGTCGCGAATCGAGATGACTCCCAACAAGCGTTCTCGTGTGCGGCCCGAGACCTCTTCCTGCCGCACCACCTGCATGTCGTTGGGCAGCTCCTTCTTGGGGTCGCTGCGCGGCACCTGAGCCAGCGCCTGGCGCAGGGTCATGGCTGGATCCAGCCGCACGAAATGCTGCGTCATCATGCGGCCGACGGTTCCTTCGGGATAGCACTGCTGCTGGGCCGCCTCGCGCACGACATCGGCCCCGATGAGGCCGGCATTGGTACTCTCTTCGATGGCCCGCTTCGATTGATCCGACAGAAGCACGGCGGCGTCCCGGCTCGGCAGCTGATCAATGAAGCCGGCCAATCGGTCTGGGGCCAGCGTCGCCGTGATCGTGGTGGTCAGTTCGGGCGCCAGAAGAGTGAGCACATGCGCCGCGCATGCGTCCTGCAAGGTATTGAAAGCCTTGACCGCGTCGGCGGGGTCCAGCCCTTCCAGCACCAGCGCCACCTCGGCGGGTGCCTGGTCCCGGAGCAGCCTCGCGACCGCATCCTCATCCACTGGCTCCTGCTCAAGCCTGAGCCGAACATCCTCAAGCAGTTTTTCCCAAAGCGATCGTTCGTTCAAAAGTCCCTCTCCCGGCCCAGCTGCGGCGGCCGGAAAGAGCAAATGACGTGCCCGAGTATTGAAACCGGCGCACCCACGTCCTGCGGGATGACCGGGATCTCGTCCCGAAAGCTCCCGGACAGATCAGGCGGCGGTAATCCCGCGCCAGTCCTCAGTCATCAGAATCGTCGGATGTATGTTCCGGTTTGCCTTTGCGCTTGGTGGAGGCGAGTTCCTCCAATTCCTTCTCGGACATCGATTTCACCATGGACTTCGACGCGCCCTTCAGCTTGCTTTTGCTGGTCTCGCCGCGCTTGGCCGACAACGCGGCTCCGGCAGCTTTCTGTTGGGCCTGTGATTTCGCTGGCATCTGCATCTCCTGTCGCACTGAAGCCGCCGACCGGCGAGCCGACCGGCCCCTGCGCGCCCGGAAAGGCGCGCCGCTTCCAGTCCCGTGCAGCAAATGCCATGCCGCGCCTGCCGAGGCGCCGCTACCTGGCCCCGCACGGGGTGACCGATTCGCCAGCACGCAGACGCTACGGCCGGTCACCGCTGGAGGAATACGCGTGAGGCCGCTGTATTAATAGTCTTTGACTATCGAATTGATAATAATAATGGCTTTTGTATTTTTGGCCGGAACCAGTAGACTTGTTTCAGGGGCACCACTTCCAGGGGCCTCTGAACCGCTGCCGGACAGGCGGCGTTGTGCCATGTTCGAGAGTCCCTGGAGCGAGCCGCATTTCCAAAATACCTGACAGCAAGGAGTCTGACTATGGCAACCCGGAAAACGGTCACCCGCAAGGGACGGCAGATGGACATCGGCATCTCGGAAACCGACAGGGCGGCAATCGCCAAGGAATTGTCCACGCTGCTGGCGGACACCTACACACTGTACCTGACCACCCACAATTTCCACTGGAATGTGACCGGCCCGCTGTTCAACACGCTGCATACCATGTTCATGGAGCAGTACACCGAACTCTGGAACGCCGTCGATCCGATCGCCGAGCGCATCCGCGCACTGGGATTCGTGGCGCCGGGATCCTATGCCGATTTTGGGCGCCTGAGCACCTTGCCGGACGTCCCTGCCCAGCCGCCGAAGGCCCTGGAGATGATACGCATCCTCGTTGATGGCCATGAAGCGGCGGCCCGCACTGGCCGCCAGGCGCTCGAAGTGGCGGACCAGGCCAACGATCAGCCCACGGTCGACCTGTTGACGCAGCGGCTTGACCTGCATGAGAAGGCGGCGTGGATGCTGCACGCGCTGCTGGAGGACTGAAGGCCGGGGCCCTCGGGCACGGTAATTGCTGGGGGATACCTTGATCTTTCACTTTTCACAGCAAGGAGAAGCAGCATGAACAAGGATACGATCAAGGGGAACTGGCTCCAATACAAAGGGAAGGTAAAGGAACAGTGGGGCAAGCTCACCGATGACGATCTGGATGTCATCGACGGCAAGCGCGACCAGCTCGTCGGCCGGATCCAGGAGCGTTACGGCATGACGAAGGACGACGTAGACCGGCAAATCAAGACCTGGGAAACCGATAACCGGTATGAGTGGTAGGCCGCCCTACCCTCCCGTCCCACAGCAGCGTTGAAGTGGAAGGGCCCCGCACCGGATAGAGTTCGGGCGGGGCCTTTCTCTACATCACCTGCAGGTCGTAATCGACGCTGCGCACACCGGGAACCTGGCGGGCAGCCTGCACCGCGTTTTGGGCGGCGGCCTGGCTGCTGGCCGTCCCGCGCAGTGTCACAATTCCATTCAAGGTCCCGACCTGGATATTCGAAGTCTGCATGCCGGGAACGGCCGACACGGCGCTGACGACGTTGGCGTTGATGGCGGCATCGTTGGGGCTCACGACGGCCATCCCGCTCTCCGTGCCACGGTAATAAGTCGGCGGGGGCGATGCCGTGATCGACTCCCCCGGACCGCCATGGTCAGAGGGTTGATAAGGCGCCACGCAAGCGGACAGAACAAGCGCTGCGGCGCCCGCCGTCCACATCTTGAGATATCGGGATCGAATCATGATGGCCTCCTCAGGCATAAAAGTTCAGAGATGGAGTGAACTCAGCAATTCCCATGCCCGCCGATGGCATCGATCCGCTCAATGCTCCGATTGCGTCAGCATGCGCTTGAAGCGCGGTCCGTACTTGTGGAAATCCTTGCGAACGTCTCCCACATCGTCGGCAGACACGGCAGGCGCCTGATTGCCCCAGCTATTGCGTACATACGTCAGCACGTCGGCCACCTGCTGGTCGTTGAGTTTCCAGTCGAATGCCGGCATCGCGAGCCCGGTCGGCAAAGATGGGGGATCAGCCATAAAGTCGCCGCCCAATACGACCTGAATGAGCGATTCCGCATTCCTCGCCTGCACTGGGGAACTGTTCGCCAACGGCGGAAACGCGTGCGGCTGCCCTTTGCCATCCGCCATGTGGCACCCCATGCACTGATCCACGTAGAGGCCTTTGCCGCGCGTCATCGAGTCGCTGCTGACGGCCGCGGTCTTTTCGGCCTTGTCGCCCTTGGCGCCCTGAAACGGCAAATCCTTCAGATAGGTCGCCACCGCCAGCAAGTCGGTATCCGACATGTGCTGCGTCGAGTTCATGACGACTTCCGTCATGGGGCCCGCACTGGCCGTATCCTTGTTGGCGCCGGTCTTCAGATACTGAATGATGTCCTCCTTGGACCAACTGCCCAGCCCGTCGCGCTTCTGGCCCGTAAGACCGGGCGCGAACCAGCTCTCTCCGGCCTCGCCGCCCTCGAACGCATGATCGTCATCCGTGGCGCCCAATACGTTCTTGGCCGTATGGCAGGCGGCACAGTGCGCCGGTCCGTTCACGAGGTAGGCACCCCGGTTCCACAGGTCGGATTTGTCAGGAGCGGGCTGGTAGTTGCCTTCGTGAAAGAACAGCAGATTCCATCCCTTCACCAGTTCGCGCCAGCCCAGGGGCCAGATCAAATGGTTCTCGGGCGGCATAGCCCGTACAGGTTCCAACGTATTCAGATAGGCCTTGATGTCGTTCACATCCTCCCGGGTCATCTTGGTGAACCACGGATACGGGCAGGCCGGATAGATGGGCTTGCCGTCTTTGCGTATGCCTTCATGCAGCGCCCGATAGAAGTCGTCCGTCGTCCAGTTGCCGATCCCCGTCACCACGTCGGGCGTGATGTTGCTGGAGTAGATCGTGCCAAACGGGGTTTCCACCGGGTAGCCCCCCGCGAACGGCTTGCCGCCCTTGACGGTGTGGCAGGAAATGCAATCGCCGGCAGCCGCCAGATAACGGCCCCGCTGGATGCTCACGTAGTCGTCGGTCTGTGCGCAGGCGGCTGCCGCGAAGATCAGGCTTCCGGACAGCGCCGCAAGCGTGACCATCATGGGTTTGTTCACGTTCATGAGAATCTCCCTAGACCTGGACCAGGGGTCCGGGATGCTTCAGGTACATCTTGCGAATCGCGTCTGCCGCCCAGAACGCCAGCGCGCCCACCGTCCCCGTCGGGTTGTAGCCCGCATTCTGCGGAAAATTGCACGATCCCACGACGAACACATTCGGCACGTCCCAGCTCTGCAGATAGCGATTGACCACACTGGTGCGGGGATCGTCCCCCATCACCGCTCCACCGGTGTTGTGGGTGGTCTGGTACGGGATGATGCTGTAGGGCGGCTTGCGTTTCTTGACGCTGATGGAACGCGGCCGCATGGCCTTGGCAATGCCCTCGGCCTTGCCCGTCAGATAGTCGGACATCTTGTAGTCGTTCTTGTGGAAGTCGAAGGTCAACCGCAACATCGGATTCCCATAGATATCCTTGTAGGTAGGATCCAGATCCAGGTAGGCCTCGCGGTGGCTCACCACACTGCCATGGGTGGCGATGGAGACGTTCTTCAGATAATTGTCCGCCATGGCCTTCTTCCACCCGGCGCCAAATGTGGGCGTCCCCTCGGGAAGGCTATGTTGCAGGATGGGACGCCCACCGGTGGTCCACAGCGCGAGGTAGCCGCCTCCGATGAAACCCTCCGGCCCGTGGTCGAAATTGTCGCCGTTGAAATC
>DATNAI010000305.1:0-7198 GCA_035572875.1 Castellaniella sp.
TGCGATTTCGCGCGCCTATGGCGCCGAGGTACTCTTCAGCGGCACGTTCCACGTCAACGATGCGCTGGAGCGCGCACGCCAGCTCGGCCAGCAGCCGGGCTTCTTCTTTCCCGGCCAATTCGAATCGGAGTGGAACGTCGAGGAAAACCGTGAGCTGCTCGGGCCCGAGATCCTGGCCCAACTGCCGGCCGGACGCATCCCCGATGCCTTCGTTCACGGGGTGGGGACTGGCGGCACCCTGATCGGAGTGGGCCAGGCCTTCCGCAAGGTCAACCCGAACGTACGGCTGTTCGCCATGGAGCCGTCGGAATCCCGCACTATTCTGTGTGGCGAGGTCGCCCTGCATCAGATCGAGGGCATCTCCGATGGTTTCGTGCCGGGGATCTTCGCCCACCACCGCGAATTGGTGAACGACACGCTGGGTGTGTCGAGCAACGACGCGGTGGACGAAATGCGAAAGCTCGCGCGCACACGCGGGCTCTTCTGCGGACCCAGCTCCGGCGCGCATCTATTGGCCGCAAAGCGGATCCGTGAACGGCATCCAGAGCTGAAAACCGTGGTCACGATCCTGGACGATGAAGGCGAGAAGTACCTGCATGATTTCTTCATGCAACCGCCCGCCTCCGATGCCAGGACGGTGCCGTTTCATTGACGCGGGCCACCCGCCCCCATCTTGGCGCGCATGACGCTGGCGCGTACAATTTTTTCAGCTTTCCCCCGGAAAGCGAGCGTCATGAAGAGCGATAACAACCATGGCCATCCAGTCCGCGATCAAAAAGCTGTTCGTGTTGATGCTGGAAAACCGCTCCTACGACAACCTGCTCGGCTGGTCGGATTTGCGCGGTTGGCAGCCTGATGGATCCGCGACACAGGCAGACGGGCTCCTCGGCAAGCCGCTCTACACGAATGCGGATTGTGCCGGCAAGCCGCACCCCGTCGGACAAGGAGCGCCGTTCCGGCTCGCCTTCGATCCCGGCCACGAATTTTCCGACGTGCTGCTGCAGTTGTGCGGCCGTGATGCGCCGGGCATCACCGGAAGCTTCCGTTCGGACAGCATCCTTTTGCCGGCCGACGGCAGCTATCCGCCAATAGCGGCCCGGCCGAATGATTTGGGCTTCGCCTGCTGCCTGGACCAATACGGCTTTGATACGTCCAGCGGACTGCGCTGTTTCGCACCCGATCAACTCCCCGTCATCAACTTCCTGGCCCATCAGTTTGCGGTATGCGATCGCTGGTTTTCCAGCGTGCCTGGACCCACCTGGCCGAACCGGTTCTTCGCCCTCGCCGGCACGTCGTGGGGACTGGACTCCTCGCCGTCGGACTCCCAGGTCATCGAGTCCAATTTGTTTGATGGCGAGAAGTTCGGTAGCGGCAGCGATTCGCTGCTCACACGGCTGGAACCCGATGAGTGGCTAGTGGCCCACGGGGATACGCCGCAGGCAAAAGCAGTCAAGGGGACCGACAAGGATGGCCGTGCAGCGCGCTTCATGCAGATGGACGCATTCCTGGAAGCGCTGGCACAAAACGGCCTGGACGAGTCGGTCAAGTTCGTGTTCATCGAGCCCCGCTACGACCCGATACTCAAATTCAGGAATGGCAATTCGATGCACCCGACCGGCGACGTCCGCAGGGGCGAAGCCTTGGTCCGGGACATCTATGAAGCGCTGAAGGACTCGTCCTACTGGAACGAATGCGCGCTGCTGATCACGTTCGACGAACACGGCGGATTTTTCGATCACGTCATCCCGGACCCGAGAAATATCGGGGTCGCAAATCCCGCCCCCGCCCAGCCCACGATCCTGACCAAGCACAACTTCCGGTTCGACCGTTACGGATTCCGGGTCCCGACGCTGATTGTGTCGCCTTTCGTGCGGGAGGCGACGATCGATCATACGTTCCACGATCATTTGTCGATTGCAAAGACCCTGGCGGAAATCGCCCGCCCGGGTAGCGATGAGCCGCTATTGGGCGGGGACCGGTTTAAAAATGCCACCAGCTTTTCCAGCGTCTTCACGTTGGACAAGCCCAGGGATCCGGGCGATATCCCGGCATGCCCGCCACCACTGCCGGTGCCGGACCGGACAATTCCGCTCCAGCGGGATGCGACGGCGAAGGCATTCATGGCGATTCGATAGCGGCTTATGGGCCGACGCTGGCTACGGCGAATCCGCCGGCAAGCAGCGAACAGGACTGCACACCGCTTGATTGCTCTATAGAGCACAGAACCTGGACGGAAATACCCAGCCTGACTTGTATTTCTGTCATACAAATCATATTGCGTATTTCTGATTCACCGGCCGCACCCGACAAATTGGCCGAGTAGCCGCCGCACGCCTTCGGGCGGTGTGGCAGGGATTGATAGGAGGATGGTGCCGTTCTGCGACTTGCGTTCGTCGCGCTCGGGAAGCGTGCTGTCCGGCATGTACCGTGAGTTTTTGGTCCGCCCTGCCCGATTCGAACGGGCGACCTACGGCTTAGAAGGCCGTTGCTCTATCCAGCTGAGCTAAGGGCGGTGAGGGCGGCTCAGAGGCCGCAGACCCGAATTCTACCCTGCGGATGCTAAAGTTCCGGACAATGCTTTCTGTTTCGCCCGCATCATGTCCGTTCTCCGCTCCGCCACGATACGCTTCTTCTGCTTGCTGCTGCTCGCGGTTGCCGCGCTGCCGGCTGGGGCGGCTCGCGCCGGACTGCTCTACCATCTGGGTAGTGGCCATGCCGAGGCCGGCACAAACGTCGAGATACAGGGACTCCTCTACAACGATACTGGCGCCCCTCTGGCGAGCCCTGTCGCCAAAGAACTGGAGGGCCAATGGGTCGATGCCAGCGGCCACACCACGCCGGCACGTTTTCATCTCCGGACGTCCCCGGATGCCGTGAATCTGCCCCCCAATACCTTCACACAGATGATCTGGACCGGGGGGGTACCGGCGAACGCCAGCGGTCTGCTGACCTTGCGCCTGAATGGCGCCGACGGGGAGTTATTGGCGCTGCGCGTCGAAGGCGGCGGATCGACCACCCTTGCCGATGCCGGGCAGCCGGACGCTCACCTCGCAGTGTCCGGGAGTTCGACCCCGAGCACGGCGGCAGCAGCAACAGCGACAGCAACACAGGCGACAAATCAGAGCGCAAGCCCGGCTGCGGCGACCCCCAGCCTGTCGCCCTTCGAGACCTTCCGCAACGCCATCTCGCCCTATGATCCCATCTACTTCATCGCCGGCACCAAGGACGGCGCCTCGGCGCGTTTCCAGGTGAGTCTCAAATACCGGCTGATCAGCCCGACGGATCCCCAGCATGCGAGTTTCATGAACAACTGGTATCTGGGCTACACCCAGACGACCCTGTGGGACCTCCATTCCGATTCCATCCCCTTCGTGGACACGACCTACAATCCCAGCCTGTTCTGGGCCCGCGAGTCGCTGATTGAAACGCCCGATAAACGGTGGTCCCTGGGTTTGAACACCGGCCTGGAGCACAAATCCAACGGCAGGAGCGGCATCGATTCCCGCTCCCTGAACGATCTGTACATCCAGCCCGAACTCAACTACCGATTCGATACCGGAAGCACATTGAGCTTCATGCCGCGTTTCAAACACTATGTGCGAACAGACCCCGAAATGGATTATCCGGGCTCGCTGGGGTACGTGGATTGGAAACTGCGCTGGGCCCAGGACGATGGATTGGTGCTGTCCGCGCTGTACCGCCAGGGCACGGGCGGACGCAACGCCACGCAACTGGAGCTGGCCTGGCCGCTGAAGCGGACCTTCCTGCACATGAATGGATACCTGTACACACAGTACTTCAGGGGATACGGCGAGACGCTGCTGGACTACAACCAGAAGCACTCTCCCCAATGGCGCATCGGCATTGCCCTTGTGCCCTGACACCCGAGAATAATGTTCACTCAGATCCTGATTTTCTGCCTGGCGACGCTGGCGCTGTTCACCTTGAGCCGGCTCGCGCTGATCGCGTGGCTATGGGCGCGAGTCCACGCGGCTGGAGGACCCTGGACGATCTTGCGGTGGGGGCTGCGCATCGATCTGAACCAGATCGCGATGTGGGCCGGCATCCCCGCCCTGCTGTCTCCTTGGCTGGCCGACCAGCCGGTGGCGGTGTGGCTGACCGGCTGGTGGCTGCAGGCCGTCTGGCTGATTTTCGTGCTGCTGGAAGCCTCTACCCCCCAATTCATCCAGGAATACGATAGCCGCCCCAACCGCCTGTACATCGAATACCTGAAGTATCCCAAGGAGGTTTTCGGGATGCTCTGGAAGGGCTACAAGCTGGTGCTGCTGGCGGCGGCCATCATGCTGGCGATAGCCGCCTGGCTGGGACATGCCTGGTTCGCTGGGGCGCAGCCCGACCCGCTGCCGGCGTGGCCCTGGCGCATATTGCTGACACTGGTCATCGGCGCCATCATCGCGCTGGCGATCCGTGGCACGCTGGGCCACCGGCCCATCAACCCATCATCCGTCGCCTGGTGCGGCGACAGCCTGCTGAACACACTGCCGCTGAATTCGATCTACAGCGTGCTGTTCGCTCTCTACGCTGCCAAGAACGAACGTTCGGCCGCCGACGTGTACGGCGATCTGCCGGATGACGTCCTGCGGTCCGTCATTTGCGAGCAGAGCGGCATCCCGTCCGGCCCGCCCGAACTGCCGACGCTGCACTCGCAGCCGGCAAGCCGACAACCGGAACGGCCCCGCAATCTGGTGCTGATCGTGCAGGAAAGCCTCGGGGCCCAGTACGTTGGAAACCTGGGGGGCGCGGGGCTGACGCCCTGCCTGGACGCACTGTCGGAACAAGGATGGAACTTCACGCGGGCCTACGCGACGGGCACGCGGTCCGTACGCGGCCTCGAAGCGGTCACTGCGGGCTTTCCCCCCACGCTGTCGGATGCGGCGCTGCGCCTGAGCGGTGCCCAGAGCCGGTTTTTCACGCTGGCGCAGCTCCTGCGCCGCCACGGCTACCGGTCGCGCTTCATCTACGGAGGGGAAGCCCACTTCGACAACATGAAGAGTTTCTTCCTGGGAAACGGCTTCGACGAACTGCACGACCTGCCCAGTTTCGAATCGCCCGCGTTCGTCGGCACGTGGGGCGCCAGCGACGAAGACATGTTCAACAAGCTGCACGCTCTCCTCTCGCGAGGCACCAAGCAGCCTACGCTGCACCTGGCTTTCTCCGTCAGCAACCACACGCCGTGGGAGTACCCGGCGGGCCGCATCCCTGTGCAGGGCGATCCCGCCACGGTACAGAACTCCGTCCGCTACGCCGACTGGGCCATCGGCCAGTTCTTCGAGCGGGCCCAAGGCAGCGACTACTGGAAGGACACGGTGTTTCTGATCGTGGCCGACCACGATGCACGCGTGGGGGGCGCCCAGCGTATCCCGCTGCGGCACTTTCACATCCCGGCGCTGATCGTGGGGGCCGGCATAGACGGGCGGCGCGATGATCGCATCATCAGCCAGATCGACCTGCCCACGACCCTGCTGTCGCTGATCGGCGTCTCCGACGCCCATCCCATGATCGGTCACGACTTGACGCGCCCCGACACGGGCGGCCGCGCGATGATGCAGTACGAAGACCACTACGGCTATCTGCGCGGCGACACGCTGGTGGTGCTGGAGCCGCACCGGGAGCCCCTGTATTACCGCTATGCGGCCCCCGACACCTACACGCCGCTGACTGGAGACGCCGATCTGGGCCGCATCGCGCTGGCCCACGCGCTCTGGCCGACCTGGGCCTACCGTCACCAGGCGCACAGTCTGCCGGAACTCCTGCATCACGGGTAGTTGAGCCCAACCGGCAGACCGCCTAAGGTATACTGTTGCGCCTTGAGTCAGTCTCTTGAAACACAGTCGGGGCGTAGCGCAGCCTGGTAGCGCATCTGCTTTGGGAGCAGAGGGTCGCATGTTCGAATCATGTCGCCCCGACCACCAAGAACCGCATGAATAAAGGCTTCCGTGAGGAAGCCTTTATTCACATGTTCGCTCCATGGGCGCCCCCAAGGGCAAGCTGAGGGCCAACGGGGACCGTACGGCGGCGATCACGGCGGCGATCATGTCGGCGACGGCCGCCCATCGCGCTGCAGCACGACGGCGCTGATGGCCACCACCACGCACACCGCGGCCAGGCCGTCCTGCCAGCTTGGCCACTCGCCGATCAACATGCTGCCCAATATGCCAACGATCGGAACGGCGCTGACACTCATGGCGCTGGTGGACGCGGGCAGCGCGCGGGTCATGGCGAACCAGATGATCTGGGCCGCACCGTAATTCAGCAGCATCGACCACAACAGCACGGCCCACATGGTGTCGCTGACGTGCCACTGGGGCGTCGGCTCAAGGATGCTGGCCACCAGCGCCAGCCCCAGCGACGATACCCCGAGCATCCAGATCACCAAGGTCTCCGGTGCCAGCGTCAGGCTCGCACGCCGCATCCACACCGTGCCGAGGGCCCAGCAAAACGCCGCGGCCTGCATCCAGGCAACGCCCACCGGGCTGCCAGCCAGCGTGCTGATCTCATTCCACAACAGCAGGCCGATGGCAATCAATACGGCTGTGACCGCCAGAGCCAGGCGCGAGGTAAAGCGCTCGCCATAAAACAGCACCGACAGCAGGACCGTGAAAACGGGCATGGTGAAGCCCAGGATGGCCGCGCGGCCGGCTGGCAGGTGAGCAACCCCGATGATGGACAGGCCATGCCAGCCCATTACATTGGGCAGCCCCAGCACGACGATGCTGCGCCATTGGTTCGCGCCGCGTGGCCAGACGGGAACTCCCTGGCGCCAGTAATAGACCAGCAACACCAGTGCGCCGCCGGCCATGGTGACGGCGCGGAACCATAGTGGACTCCACTCGCGCAAGCCAAGTTTCATCACAGGCCAGTTCAAGCCCCACATCAGCGTGAGCAGGCCGAGGCCGAACAATTGACGGGCATTCAAAGCGGATACCAGAGTAGGAGTGGGCAGCCTGGAATCTTAGCAGTTGGGAGGCGAGGCATCTGCACGGCGGAGCCCGCGCATCAGGCGCCAGACGAGGCCCGCACTCACCACCGCCCACAGCAGCAGGCTGACGTAGACCCCCACGTCGGGAATCGCCATCAGATACGGCGTGCCCGTTGCTCGTGACAGCGTCGCCGTGCATACCGTGTACATGCCCACCGGGAATACGATGTCCCAGTCGTCGACTTCATAATCCACTGG
>DATNAI010000306.1:0-5999 GCA_035572875.1 Castellaniella sp.
TGCGAAGCTGGTGTCGGCCCGCCTGGCGGCCGATGTGCTGGGCGTGCCTACGCTGCTGGTGGCGCGCACCGACGCGGAGGCCGCCAGCCTGCTGACCAGCGATATCGATGAGAACGACCGGCCGTTCGTGACCGGCGAACGCACGCAGGAAGGTTTCCATCGCACACGCGCCGGACTGGAGCAGGCCATCGCGCGGGGACTGGCTTATGCGCCTTACGCCGATCTGATCTGGTGCGAGACCTCCACCCCCAACATGGAATACGCCCGCAAGTTCGCGGAGACCATCCGGCGGCAGTTCCCCGGAAAAATGCTGGCTTACAACTGCTCCCCGTCGTTCAACTGGAAGAAGAATCTGGACGATGCGACCGTGGCGAAATTCCAGCGCGAGCTGGGATCCATGGGGTACAAATTCCAGTTCATCACCCTGGCCGGATTCCATGCCCTGAACTACAGCATGTTCGATCTGGCCTACCACTATGCGCGCTCGAACATGACGGCCTTCGTCGAGCTCCAGCAAAAGGAATTCGCGGCCGCCGACCGTGGATTCACCGCGGTGAAGCACCAGCGCGAAGTGGGCGTGGGGTATTTCGATGCCGTGACTCAAGCGATCGAGGGCGGGCAGTCTTCCACGACGGCGCTGGCCGGTTCCACCGAGGAGGCCCAGTTCGGCGCAGCCGCGGCGGCGCGGGCGGCCTGATACGGCCCGACCGTTTTACCCGCCGTCAGTCTCCGCGAGCGCCTGTAGCGCGTGCCGGTCCAGGATATGGACCTCGCGGTGCCGGACGTCCAGAATGCCGTCGCGCGTGAAGCGCGACAGAAGCCGGCTGACGGTCTCCAGCGTAAGCCCGAGGAAATTGCCGATTTCCTCGCGGCTCATGCGCAGGATGAAGGCGCTTGGGGAGTAACCCAGCGCCTGGAATCGCTCGGACAGGTTCAGGAGGAAGGCTGCAACCCGCTGTTCGGACCTCAGGCCGCCCAGCGCCAGGAGCAGAGTGTGAGAGCGGTTGATTTCCTTGCTCATCAGACGCCGCAACTGGGTTTGAAGAATCGGGAGCCGGGACGCGATCTGGTCCATCTCGTCCAGCCGGATGACGCAGACCTCGGAGTCTTCCAGAGCGATGGCGTGCGAGACCTGGGTATTGTCCATCAGGCCGTCCAGACCGAGGATCTCGCCTGGCAGCAGGAATCCCGTGATCTGAGCCTGTCCGCGCCTGTCCTGAATCTGGGTCTTGAGGGAACCGGAACGCAAGCCGTAGATGGCCTCGGAGGCGTCGCCCTGCTGGTAGAGCGCGCTGCCCTTGGGCACGCGGATGCGTTCCTTGATGAGTTCGTCCATTTTGACGATCTCGTCACGCGCCATGCCCAGCGGCAGGCAGACGGTGTTCATCATACAGGTGGAGCAGTGCGTCGAGTCGGGAGCGACCACGATGCGCTTCTGCAGGCGTGCCCGTACGGCGGGTCCGAAAGGCGATGGATGCACGATGGTTCTACCTGAAGGAAACAGGCACACCCGGGATGTCGCGGATGGGCGGCGGAGCGTCATGGGCCCCGACCGCCATTTTATGATCCAGATCAAACTTTGTGCATGGGGTAGCGGCCGATCTTGTGATTTGTCAGCTTTTTGACCGAGGAATCGTGAAAGGATTCTGACGTTCGGATACAGTGGGACATGCAAAGGGCCTGGTATCACGACAGGTCAGTTTCGAGTCACGAGAGACGGGGAAATCATGAATCTCTACAAGACCTTCATGAGGCAGGTGCTGCTTGCAGTGCTGGGCCTCGGATTGATGGCGCCAGTCTGGGCGCAGCACCATGGCGAAGCCGAGCACGCTGCCAAGAGCGGCGGCGCCGTCAGCTACCGGCCCGATGTGACGTTCACGCTGCGCACCGCGATTGCCGACGGCAAGCTGGTGTTCGTCGGCGACCGCGGCCCCATCGACAAGCAGATCAACCCCGACCTGAAGGTGCCCGAGGGCGCGGTGGTGCAGATCAATCTGATCAACGGTGACGGTGCCACCCACGATATCGCGGTCCCTGATTTCGGTGCCCATTCGGATCATCTCTCGGGCAAGGAGGCGGCCACGGCCATTGTGTTCCGCGCCGGGAAGAACGGGACCTTCGAGTACTACTGCACCTTGCCGGGCCACAAGGCGGCCGGCATGGTGGGCAAGGTGATCGTGGGTGAAGCGTCCGCGCAGCCACAGGCCCAGGCTCCACAGATCGCCCACGATCCCCACGACGTCGGCGTTCCTGTGGGCAAGCGCGCGCCACAGGACGTGAAGGTCGATCTGCTGACGACCGAGGTCGAGGGGCGCCTGGCTGACAACAGCACCTATCGGTTCTGGACCTTCAACAACAAGGTGCCCGGGCCTTTCGTGCGGGTCCGCGTGGGCGATACGGTGACGATCAACGTCACCAACGCCAAGGACAGCACCCACATTCATTCCATCGACCTGCATGCGGTGACCGGACCCGGTGGAGGCGCGGCCGTCACTCAGGTGCCGCCGGGGCAGACCAAGTCGTTCCGCTTCAAGGCCCAGCACGCCGGGCTGTTCGTGTATCACTGCGCAACCCCCATGGTCGCGCAGCACATCACCAACGGCATGTACGGCATGATTCTGGTGGAGCCCGAGGGCGGCCTGCCCAAGGTCGACCACGAGTTCTACGTGATGCAGGGTGAGCTCTACACCGCACAGCATCACGGCGCCAGCGGGCCGCAGGAATTTTCGCTGGAAAAATTGCTGGCCGAAAATCCCGAGCACGTCATGTTCAACGGATCCATGGATGCTCTGACCAAGATCTACAGCATGGAGTCCAAGGTCGGTGATACCGTGCGCATCTTCTTCGGCGTGGGAGGGCCCAACCTGACTTCCAGCTTCCACGTCATCGGCGAAGTCTTCGATCGCGTGTATGACCAGGCGTCACTGACGAGCAAGCCGCTGACGGATGTACAGACCACCCTGGTGCCGCCGGGCGGCGCGACTATGGTGGAGTTCAAAACCGACTTCCCGGGCCGCTATCTGCTGGTGGACCACGCGCTATCGCGCGTGGAAAAGGGCGTTGGAGGGTTCCTGACGGTCAAAGGCAAGGCCGACCCGGACATCTTCCATAGCGACGAGCCCATCGACCCGCACTCGGGTCACTGATCCTCGACAGGGAACCGCGTTTCGGAGCTCCCCTGCTGATAGACCACGACGCACTCCCGACCGCGCTCCTTGGCCCGGTAGAGTGCGTCGTCGGCCGCATGCAGCAAGGCGGCGGCGGTCTGGAAGTACGACGTGCCCTCCATGTGCGTCGCAATGCCGGCCGAGAACGTCACGGTGCCGCTGGCACCGCTTCGCGTATGGAAGGGCGTGTCGCGCACGCTGGCCAGCATGCGCTGCACGATCGCCGTGGCCTTGAAGGTCCCGGTCTCCGTCAGGACCACCACGAACTCCTCGCCGCCATAGCGAGCCACCGTGTCCGTCTGGCGGGCCTCGCCCTGCAGGCGCTGCGCGACGGAGGCCAGCACCTGATCGCCGATGGCATGCCCGAAGGTATCATTGATGGCCTTGAACCGGTCCACGTCGATGAAGGCCACGCTCAGCGGCAGATGCTCCCGGGTCGCACGGCTGAATTCGCGCTCCAGGGCCGCATCCAGGTAGTTGCGGTTGTAGAGGCCGGTGAGTGAGTCGCGCTGGGTTTGCGTCTCCAGGGTGGCGATCCGGGCTTCCAGCTCCTGGGTGCGGGTGGCCGGATCCGCTTCCTGGGAAAGTTGCAGATTTCGCACCGCCAGCAGTTCGCGGGCGCTTTCCTCGACACCGCGGATCATGCTGGGATCCACCAGCTGGGTCTCGAACAACGCCTCCATCTCGGGGATTTTCTGAATCATCGCGGTGATGACGTCGCGGTAGCTTTCCAGGCTGATGGCCAGCAGCTTGTAGACACTGTCATGCGCGCCCTCCAGCGCATCGGGCATGGATTGTTCCTCCAGCCAGGCGTCCGCGATTTGCGCGGCAGCGGCTACGTACAGGGGAAGCTGGCCGCCTTCGACCGCAAGGTTCTCATGCGACAGCATCAGTGTTTCGTGGCTGAGCCAGGCCGATTCGCAGACACGATCAGGGAGACCCCAGATTTTCAGCAGGTGGGCTCCCGCCTGCGCGTGGGTAAAGCCGAAGCGCACCGCTTCCTGGGCCAACAGATCCTTGTGGGTCGGGCTCTTGCGGTACAGCGCCGCATAGGTGTCGCCGAACATCGCGTCCATGGCCAGCACGCCGATGTCCTGCAGCAGTCCGGCAAACAGGAAATCCTCGGGTTGCAGCTCGTCCATCTCGGCCGCAATGGTCCGGCAGGCCAATGCCGTCAGCAGGGCGCGCCTCCAGTAGGCACTGGTGTCGAATCCGGAACTGTGCGGCTGGGTCAGACATTCGCGCAGCGAAAAGCTGAGCGAGAGCGCGATGGTGGCATTCAGGCCCAGCAGGCCCATCGCCTGGGAAAGGTTGGAAATGCTGCGCCGGCGCCCATAGAACGATGAATTGGCCACGCGCAGCAGCTTGCCGGCCAGTGCCGGGTCGTAGGTGATCTGCTCGGCGAACTGATCCAGGGTGGCCGTATCGTCCCCTGCCAGCTCGACCAGTCTCAGGGCGACGGCGGGCAGCGTGGGCAGCCGTTTGCAATATTTCAGTCGCGCGGTCAGATCCGGCACCGCCTGGGGGTTTGTCACGTTTTATTTCCTTTTCCACCCGGTTTTCGTATTGTGAAGGTGTTCCTGGTGTTACAGGTGGTCTTACATGCACAACTGAGGGTGATTTTGATGAGGCTGCGGCCGGATGCGGCCGGGATGTTGTGAGAACGCAACCAGTGCAGGGCGTTGATCCGGATCCCGGGATGCACAAGCTCAGTGTTGGGGAGTGCGCGCGAGTCCCGCCTTGCCGGGCAAATGGGTGTGAAAATCCGGCTTGGAATTTAGGTCCCGCGTGTGCTAGCATCGATGCATGCACGCGATTTCGTACTTTTTCAGCTTTTTTACGTTTCCAATGCCGCTGGCGGAGGAAGGGAATCGTTGCATCAACAGGTAGTCGAAAATTTCCCAGAAAGCCGCCGGCGGTGCCAGGCGGCTTTTTTATTTGCCCCCGCATGCATCCGGCCCAACAGGAGCTTTACCGTGTCACACAATACTGACGACATCCGCATCCGAGAGATCCGTGAGCTGGCCCCCCCGGCGCATGTGATGCACGAATTTCCCTGCACGTTGGCCGCCTCGGCCACAGTGCATGGCTCGCGTCAGGCCGTGCACGACATTCTCCATGGACACGGGGATCGTCTGGTCGTCGTGATCGGTCCGTGCTCCATTCATGATCCGCAGGCAGCCATGGAGTATGCCCGGCGTCTGGCCGAACAGCGCATACGCTACGCGAACGACCTGGAAATCATCATGCGCGTCTACTTCGAGAAGCCGCGCACCACGGTGGGCTGGAAGGGGCTCATCAACGATCCCGCGCTCGATGGCAGCTTCGACATCAACCAAGGCCTGCGCACCGCGCGGCGGCTCCTGCTGGACATCAATTCGCTGGGGCTGCCAGCCGGCTGCGAGTTTCTGGACATGATCACGCCGCAGTACATCGCCGATCTGGTGTCCTGGGGCGCCATCGGCGCGCGCACCACCGAAAGCCAGGTCCACCGCGAACTGGCCTCGGGGCTGTCCTGCCCCGTGGGCTTCAAGAACGGTACCGACGGCAATACGCGCATCGCGGTCGATGCCCTGAAGGCTGCTGCGCACTCGCACTATTTCCTGTCGGTGACAAAGGGCGGACGCTCGGCCATCGTTTCCACGCGCGGCAATGAAGACTGCCACGTCATCCTGCGCGGCGGCAAGGCCCCCAACTACGAGGCCGAACATGTACAGGCGGCGGCGGAAGCGTTGGAAAAGGCCCATATGCAGCCGCGCGTCATGATCGACGCCAGCCACGCCAACAGCAACAAGGACTACACGCGCCAGCCTCTGGTGATCGAGGACATCT
>DATNAI010000307.1:0-9390 GCA_035572875.1 Castellaniella sp.
AGACCGTCGCCCACCTGGTCTGGACGGCGCCGATTCGCTGAGCCTCCTGGATTTCAGGCTGCTGTCCGTTCGTTCTGCTAAGGTAATGGCCGATCTCACCCCGGAGAGTCCACATGCGCCGATTGCTGTCCCGCTACACCATCTTCCATCTGGTGATCACCCTCACCGTGCTGAGTGCGGCGCTGGCGCTGGCGGCCGACGCGGGCTGGTGGGTGCCCTGTGCGTTCTTCGGCGCCCTGACTGTCGTGGGAATCAACGACATGCGGCAGACCCGGCACGCCATCCGGCGCAACTACCCCGTCATCGGCAACCTGCGCTTCCTGTTCGAGTTCGTGCGGCCCGAAATCCGCCAGTACTTCTTCGAGGACGACACGCTGGAGCAGCCGTTTTCGCGGGTGAGCCGCTCGCTGGTCTACCAGCGCGCCAAGCGCCAGACGGACCTGCGCCCGTTCGGCACCCAGGGCGATGTCTACGGCCACGACTACGAATGGATCAATCACGCCATGGTGCCGGCTCACATCACCGACACCGACTTCCGGATCACCGTCGGCGGACCGGACTGTACCCGCCCCGTCGAACTGTCCGTGTTCAATATTTCCGCCATGAGCTTCGGCGCCCTGTCCGCCAACGCGGTCATGGCGCTGAACAGGGGCGCCGCCCTGGGGAAATTCGCCCATGACACCGGCGAAGGAGGGGTCAGCGCATACCATCTGAAACACGGCGGCGATCTCATCTGGAACATCGGCTCGGGCTACTTCGGCTGCCGCAATGACGACGGCAGCTTCTCGGAGGAGCGCTTTGCCGACATGGCCCGGCGCGACAATATCCGCATGATCGAAATCAAGCTGTCCCAGGGCGCCAAGCCCGGGCACGGCGGCGTCCTGCCAGGCCCCAAGGTCACGGCCGAAATCGCCGCCGCGCGGGGGGTTCCCGTCGGGCGGGACTGCGTGTCTCCATCCAGCCATAGTGCCTTTGGCACCCCCATCGAACTGATGCATTTCATCGTGCGCCTGCGCGAACTGTCAGGCGGCAAGCCGGTGGGGTTCAAGCTGTGCATCGGCCACCCCTGGGAGTGGTTCGCCATCGCCAAAGCCATGCTGGCGACGGGCGTCACCCCCGACTTCATCGTGGTGGACGGCGCCGAAGGCGGCACGGGCGCCGCGCCCATCGAATTCGTGGACCACGTGGGCACGCCCCTGCGCGAAGGGCTGCGCCTGGTCCACAACACACTGGTGGGGATAGGCCTGAGGGAAAAAGTCCGGCTGGGTGCCTCCGGCAAGGTGGTCAGCGCTTTCGACATGGCGCGCATCATGGCGCTGGGTGCCGACTGGTGCAACAGCGCGCGCGCCTATATGTTCGCCATCGGCTGCATCCAGGCCCAGGTCTGCCATACCGGGCGGTGCCCGACTGGCGTCACCACCCAGGATCCCAAACGACAGAAGGCGCTGGTGGTGGCGGACAAATCCATACGGGTGGCCAATTACCACGCCAACACACTGAAAGCGCTCGGCGAACTGCTGGGTGCGGCCGGCCTGCACCATCCCGGCGAGCTGCGCCCGCACCATATCGCGCGTCGCATCCCGAACGGCGAGGTCCGCGTGCTGTCCGCCCTGTTTCCAGACCTGGAAAAAGGCGAGCTCCTCGAAGGCCGGTTCCGCAACACGATCTTTCGGACCGCCTGGCCCATGGCGCAGGCCGAATCGTTCGAACCCTTGTATAGCCTGAGCGCAGCACTGTCTGGCCACCCCGACAAGGCCATCCCCGAGGCGGCCAGCTGAATCCCCAAGGCATAGGGAAATCCATGATATTGCCAGGACCGAAGCGTTTGCCTATACTGGACTTGCTGCCCTACGGTAGCACGCCAATGCCCCAGAGGCACTGGTTAGACACTGCGCCCATGCAGTGTTCACTGCCCTATCGGCAGTAGGGCCCCGCCAGAAGGCGGGGCCTTTGAATTTTATGCGGCCCCCGCGATCACCACGCGATTGCGGCCTTCCTGCTTGGCTCGATACAGGGCCTGGTCGGCCGCCTTCAATGCACCGTCGATATCCCGCCCCGTGCAAACGGCTACGCCTACCGACACTGTGACCTGCTGCTGGGCCAAAATAGGCGCGCTCTCGATGCTGGCCCGCAAGCGCTCGGCAATACCGGCACCGCGCTCCAGGCCGACGTCGGGCAACAGAGCCAGGAACTCCTCTCCGCCCATGCGAAACAGTGCGTCCCCATGACGCGCCTGGGCCTGCATCCGGCCGCCGACGTTGCGAATGACTTCATCACCCACGTCGTGGCCGAATGTGTCGTTGATGCGCTTGAATAGATCGATATCCAGAGAGATGACGGCAAAATCCCGCTCCAATTCGCGCCATGAATGCAGCAAGGCCTCGAGCCCGCGCCGATTGCCCAGGCCCGTGAGGGCATCGGTATGGGCATCACTATGCAGTTTGCCCATCTGCGTGTGCACGGCGCCAAGGCTGGCCAGCAACGCGTGCTTCAGTTGCTGGGCCTCGTAGTACGAGCCCCGCACCGCTTCGATCCGCGGGATCATGCCTTCCTCATAGCCATCGCGCACGATGCCAGCCAACTGCTCCAGCGGACGCGATATCCAGCGCGAGGATACCCATAGCAGCACCAGCAGCAAGGCGGGGCCGAGCGTCAGCCACAGCACCCGTTGCATCAGGTCATCGAGCCGCCGCAAAGCGACTTCGGTGGGCCGCTGCACGATGATGCCCCAGTCGGCCGCATCGACATAAGCGTAGCCGTCGAGTACGTCGTTGCCCCGCTGGTCCACGACGCGCTGCTGGCCGGAACGGCCCCGCAGCACGGCATCGACGACGGCATCGTTGTCCGCCTGAGTTCCGATCCGGGTCGGCAGGGGGTGATAGAGAAGCCGCCGTGATGAGTCCACTACATAGACGTAAGTGCCGTCATGGAAATACTGCTCGCCGATCAGGCGGTGCAAACCGCCATCGGTCTTGAGATAGAGCGTCCCCGCCAGGTAACCCAGGTACCGATGGTCCGCCCCGAAAAGCGGCTGCGACAGGACGATGGCCAGATTGCCCAGCGGGGTGACCAGCGGCTTGCTGACTAGCGGGATACGCAAGCGGCGAATCATCAGGGACTCGCCCGATTCAATCCGGCGCCCTTCCAGGCCCAGGCTTTCGGGAGCGATGATCCGGACCAGACCGTCGTTGTCCACCACCGTGACCGAGTTGAACCCGATGCCTTGTTCGCGCAGGCGATCGACCTCGGCGCGCAAGACGGCCGGATTCATCCGCGCACCCTGCAGAACGTCGGCCGAATAGGCCAGGTTGCGCTGCGCCCGACGAAGCAGATCCGTGGTCGTCGTCGCCAGCTTCACGGCAAAGGCTTCGTTGGAGGCCAGCGTGCTGTCCATGAGCTGCTGGCGCTGAACCTGATAGGCGCCGAGCAGGCCGGCCAGCAGCATGATGACTCCGCTGGTGACGGCCAGCAGAAGCATCAATTGACGCAGGTTGATTCTGGATCTACGCTCCGGGCGCATCCGCAGGGTCCCTCCCATTCGGGTTTCAAAACGCGGCGGCACCCCCACCCACGGCTCGCCGCCGACCGTAATAATGGCGGTACGCGGGTTACTTGCACCCCATGGGGATACTCGCTAAAATTGCGTCCTTTGGCGCACTAGCTCAGTCGGTTAGAGCGACGGAATCATAATCCGCAGGTCCCCTGTTCGAATCAGGGGTGCGCCACCAGGAATTCGCTTGTATACCACAGCTCTATCGCCACCGCATCCGGTGGCGATTTTCGTTTCGGGCCTTATTTGCTGCCGCTCATATGCTTCTGGTTTACTTTCAGCGCGGGCGGCAGGATGATGAGCCCTTTCGCCATCCCGCCTTCGCCATTCTATTTGATGCATCCCGTATCGGAATGCGCAAACAGAGCGACGTTAGCACCCGTTTTCCCGAATGAACGACACCACATTCAGCCTCAGAAAAATCGCCGTGCCCGCCTTCGGGCCATCGCTGCTGTTCAGCATCGGTCAAGGGGCAATCCTGCCCGTCATCGCACTGAGTGCCCGCAACGATGGCGCTTCGGTCGCGCTGGCCGGGCTCATCGTGGGGTTGGTGGGCATCGGATCACTGATCAGCAATATCCCGGCCGCGCTGCTCATCGCACGCCACGGCGAGCGGCTGGCCATGGTCTGGGCAGCCGCGCTCAGCGTGCTGGCGCTGATTCTGTGCCTGATTCCCGGACAGATCATATTCCTGGCCTTTGGCATTTTTCTGATCGGCATGGCGACCTCGGTGCTGCTGCTGGCGCGCCAGTCCTACCTGATCGAGCTCGTGCCGCCCTCCATGCGGGCCCGGGCCATGTCCACGCTGGGCGGCATGCGGCGCATTGGCGTGTTCGTCGGCCCATTCCTGGGAGCCGGGGCCATGCAGATCCTGGGGTTGAGCGGCGCCTACTGGGTCGCCATCGTGGCCATGGTGGCCGCAGGCGCACTGGCCTACACCATCCCCGACCTGGAAAACCGCCACTCCGCCCCGGCGACTCCGGGCTCGACCCGGATCCTGCACATCATGCACGCATATCGAAGGACCTACTGCACGGTAGGCTTCGGTATCCTGCTGGTGAGCGCGCTGCGCGCGTCCCGCCAGATCGTGATCCCGCTTTGGGCCGAGCATCTGGGCATCAGCCCCGCCACCACCTCGGTCATCTACGGAATCGTCGCCTCCATCGACATGCTGGCCTTCTACCCCTCCGGCAAGGCTATGGATCAGTACGGGCGCCTGTGGGTCGCAGTGCCGTCGGTGCTCATCATGGGGGCGTCCATGATCCTGATCCCATCGACGGCCGGCTTCATCAGCTTCCTGACCGTGTCCATGGCCATCGGACTGGGCAACGGCATCGGATCGGGCCTGGTCATGACCCTGGGAGCCGACGCCGCGCCTCGAGAGGGCCGGACGCAGTTCCTCGGCGTGTGGCGACTGATTTCCGACATCGGGGCAAGCGGCGCCCCCGCCCTGCTGTCCGCCATCACCGCGGCGGCAACGCTGGCGCCCGCGATCGTGGCCACGGGGGCCCTGGGTTTCGTCGCCGCCGCAGTGTTCTGGCACTGGCTGCCTCACGCCGACCCGGTACAACCGGACAGCACCCGTTCATGAGTAGCGGCGATCCCACCGCGCCAGGACTGCCGCGGCCCATGTTCCGGCAGCGGCTCGTCTGTCACGCACGGCCTGTCCCTGGGCCGGTCCATGTCCGAGCGACACGTTCGGCTTTTGGCGTATGCTGAACGAACGGCGCATGTCGGCACCCTGGCACGTGCTGCCGGCCCCCCCTTCGCGGCCTCGTCTTCGAGCGCGCGGCTGGCCAGGCGGCCCATGGCCGCGGAGACCCGATGGACGCCGGAACAACAGGAGTTTCCATGGAAAGTCACCACACGGCGGTCAGTTTCGAACAGCGCGCCCAAGGCGCGCTGATGGGGGCATTCATCGGCGACGCGCTCGCACTCGGTCCCCACTGGTACTACGATCTCGATGAACTGCACAAGAATTTCGGCGCCTGGATCACCGACTACGTCGATCCCAAGCCCGACCACTACCATGCCGGGCTGCATGCGGGTCAGTCATCCCAGGCCGGCATCATCCTCGAAATGCTGGCGCAATCGCTGGCGGACACGGGCGCCTACGACGAGGCGGACTTCTGCCGACGGCTCGACGAAGATCTGTTCCCCAAGCTCGATGGGACACCCATGCAGGGTCCCGGCGGCTACACCAGCCAGTCGATTCGCGAGGCGTGGCGGCTGCGGGTCCAGGACAAGCGTCCATGGGGCGAGGTCTGCGGCCTGGCCGACACGACCGAAGCGGCCGAGCGCATTCTGGTGCTGGCCGTCCGTGACGCACTGCACCCCGGCGCGCTCGCCCGGCATGCCTCCGCCAACACGGCCCTGACGCAATGCGACACCACCGTCATGGCCATGACCGTCGCCTACGCCTGCGTCCTCGGCAGCCTGGTACGCGGCGAGCCGCTGGACGGCGACACCTCCAACCGACTGATGGCGCTGGTGCGTGACGGCAGCCTGCCGTTTCACAGCGTCACATCCGCTGGCGAGAAGCGGCCGCCGGCGGGACCGGAAGCACCCCGGCACGCCGGCCAGTTTCCATCCCCCGACGCCTTGCTGACCGTTTCGAACATCCAGCGCGCCATTGCCGACCCGGAGGTCCGCATCGAACCGGCCTGGAAGGCGTCGCTGGTCTACGGAATGCCGTGCGCGGTGTATCACCAATTCCCGGCTGCGTACTATCTGGCGGGGCGCTTCCAGGGGGACTTCGAATCCGCCGTCCTGCACGCCGTCAATGGCGGCGGCCAGAACCAGGCACGCGCCATTCTGACGGGCGCCTTGAGCGGAGCCATCGGCGGCATACAGGCCATCCCCCGTCGATTCCTGGACGGACTGGAACGCGGTCCACAGCGCCAGGCCCTGGCGGCCACCATCGCCCGCCAGGCGGCTGCCGACCACGGCTGAGCAGACGCGTCAATACTGCCGGATGCGGTCGACCACCCCGGAAACCGTTTCACCTCGCGTCAGCGCCCGAATCTTGTCCGCAATCTGATGGACGGTCTGCTCCATCAGACTGATCCCGGCGACGTGGGGGGTGAGCTGGATGCGCGGGTGGGTCCAGAACGGATGGCTGACCGGAAGCGGCTCGTGCACGAAGGCATCCAGGGCCGCGCCGCGCAAGCGGCCCGACTCCAGCGCGGCGAGCAAGTCCGACTCGACCAGATGGCCGCCCCGTGCCATGTTGATCAGATAGGCATCGGGGCGAAGCTGCTCGAACGTGTGCTGGCACAGGATGCCCTGGGTTTCAGCCGTGAGGGGAAGCACGTTGACGAGCACACGCGTGCGGGCCAGAAACGCCCCAAACGACGAATCACCGCCAAATGCCTCGGCACCCGCGACGGCGCGGCCGGTGCGCGACCACACGGCCACGGGGTAATTCAGCGCCGCGAACAGGGCTGCCACCCGGGCGCCGATCCGGCCCGCTCCCATGATGCCCACCGGCCACTGCTCGCGCTGCATGCCGCCCAACCGATGCCACCGGGACTGCCTTTGCTGCCCGGCATAACGTCCAAACCCCCTGGCTTCCCTCAGCAGGTAATACAGCGCGTACTCGGCCATCTGGTCCGCCATACCCCCGTCTTCCATCCGCACGATGGTGACGTCCGGCGGCAACCCCGGCGTCTGCAGCAAAGCATCTACGCCCGCACCAAGATTGAACAGATACTTCAGGTGCGGTTCGCGCTGGAACAGCTCGGCCGGCGGCTCCCAGACGATGGCCGCCTGGGCCGCCCCGGACGCCGCACCGGGCTCCCAAAGGCGGACGCGGACCGACGGCAAGGCTTGCTGAAGGGCTCGCACCCAGTCCTGCGGCTGCTTGTCCTGGCGCGAAGCGAAGATGACGTCCATTTCCAGTGGCCCCTGCAAAATTCACGGGCCACTGTAGCATGGCCGCTGCCCCGCGCCCGGATGAATCGGTCGGTCTGCTAAAAGAGCCACAACCGGACGTGTACCCAGCCGTTGGCCTGGGCGACCTCGATGGCCTCGAACACGGGGACGGCGAGGAAATAAGGCAACGCATCGCGCACCGTCTTCCAGACGCCATGCAGGTCGACCATGACATGGCGCGGTGAGCGCCAGACGCCGCGGCGAGGCCAGAAGCGAGGGACGCGCACACAATAGGCGTCGAACCGGGTGCCGAAGGCGGCCTGCAGCAGACGCTCTTCTTCAATGACGATCCAGCGAAACACGGCGAATGCCGCCAAGGCAAGCACCCCGCCCACCACCAGACTGCCCGTTTGCAGTCCGATGCCCAGCACAGCCAGTATGGAGAACACGTACAGCGGATTGCGGCTGACCGAGTAAGGGCCTTCGGCCACCAGATCGGCACCCTTGCGCCCGCCCAGGTAGAGCATGCACGCCGTGCGGCCCAGGATCGCCACCAGGATCAGGGCAAGGCCGAGCCACTCCAGGCCCCGATTGACCCAGCCGGATTCCGGCCACGCCGAGCCCACCCAGGGCAATACCGCCACAGCCAGCACGCCGAGCACCGTCAGCGCCCGCAGCCGCAAGACCTGAGCGTGAGCGAGGCGCGCCCAGACGGCTCCAAGGCCGGCATCCGGAGCGGAACCGGCTTCCAGGGTTTCCGTGCTACCGGACGAAGAAGCTGATGCAGACATATCGTCTCCCATTCAAAGTCAGCTGGAACCTTAGTACCTTCGGCACGAAAAGGCTACGAATCGGGCTGACTATAACCTGAAAACCGGTCGGGATCGCAGCGTGCGGAAGCCGGCAGCCCCAGGCGGAACTCCGTCCATCCCGACATCTCGCCCTGAACGGAATCCACGGAAAGACGCCAGCCCTGCAGATCGCACACACGCTGGGCGATCTGCAGCCCCAGGCCATGCTCCCACTCGGACGGCGAAGGCCTGGCCAGGTCGACCCGGCCGCTACGCCATTCCTGCAGCTCCAACAGGCGGTCGGGAGGAATCCCCGGACCATCATCATGGAACAACAGTGTAGTGGGGCCTTCCAGCGTCACCGTCAGTGTGGCGGGTGCCGCGTGTTCGATGGCGTTACGCAGCAAGTTGCGCACCACGATGAGAAGGGCGTGGGGATCGAGCCAGCAGAACGCGCCCTCGGGAATCCTGCTCATGAGCGCCAGGCCGCGTCCTTCGGCCAAAGGCTCGAGCGCATACCAGGCTTCATCGAGCGCGGCCGCCAGGTCTACGACCTTCATGCGGGCCGGATCCGCACTGTTGATGGCCACTGCTCCCGACAGACTGCTGGCGGCGGTATCCACCTGATTCAGCATGCGTTGCAGGCGATCGTGCAGGGGCGACCCGGATGCGACCTCCAGGAGGGCCATTTCCCCGTCGGAACGCAACGCGGCCAGCGACGTGCGCAATTCATGGCTGAGGTTGGCGGCAAACTGGCGCTCGAAGGCCATGGCGCGATCCACGTGGTCCTGGAGCCGATTGAATGCCTCGATGAGTTGCGCGGCCTCGTCGTCGCCCGGCATGACGGCCGCCGTTCGCCCCCCATCCATGCTCCAGGCGGAAAGACGATCGGACACCATGCGAATGGGAGCCACCACACGGCGCGCCAAACGGCGCGACAGCCCCCAGGCACACAACAGCCCGATCAGGGCGCCCGCGGCCAGTATCCAGCCGAAGTCGCGCACTCTGTCCTCGTGGGCAGTGGCATCATAGCGAACATAAAGCTTTCCCTGCGGGACCTCTTCCACCCAGGTATGCCAGGTATGGCCGTCGCGATGGACTTCCCGTCCCCCCGCGCCCGACGCGAACAGGTCGCCCTCCGGCGGCAAGGCAGTAGCGGACTGGACCCAGGCCTGG
>DATNAI010000308.1:0-5683 GCA_035572875.1 Castellaniella sp.
CGCCGCGCGCGGTGTAGTCATCGGCCACCGGCGCGAAGCGGTAACCGGAAGCGTTCACATCCGGCGGCAGCACCGCCACCCCATTGTCCAGCGCATCACGCCAGAACACCTGGATCTTGTCTGTGTCGTCCATGTCGGAAAGCATGGTCGCCGCCAGGAATTCGGCCGGATGGTAGACCTTCAGCCATGCGGTCTGATACGAGATCAGCGCATAGGCGGCCGAATGGCTCTTGTTGAACCCGTAGCCGGCGAACTTCTCCATCAGGTCGAACAGGTGGGCGGCCAGATCCGCGTCATAGCCCTTTTTGACCGCGCCTTCCTGAAAGATCACGCGGTGCTTGGCCATTGCCTCGGGTTTCTTCTTGCCCATGGCGCGCCGCAGCAAATCTGCACCGCCCAGAGAATAACCGCCGATGATCTGGGAAATCAGCATCACCTGTTCCTGGTAAACGATGACGCCGTAGGTGCTTTTCAGCACAGGCTCCAGGTCCGGGTGGAAATAGTCGACCTTGGCACGGCCGTGCTTGCGGTTGACGAAGTCCACCACCATGCCGGATTCCAGCGGCCCGGGACGAAACAGGGCCAACAAGGCGATCAGATCCTCGAACACGTTGGGCTGCATGCTTTTCAGCAGCTCCTTCATGCCCCGCCCTTCAAGCTGGAAGACGGCCGTCGTGTTGGCCGAGCACAGCAGTTCATAGGTGCCCGCGTCGTCCAGCGGCAGGCTCATCAAATCGAAATCGCGCTTGCCGGGGTTGAACTCGCGCACATAGCGTTCGGCCCAATCCAGGATGGTGAGGTTGCGCAACCCCAGGAAGTCGAACTTCACCAATCCGGCGTCTTCCACGTCGCCCTTGTCGTACTGCGACACGACGCTGGATTCGCTCCCCGGCTGGCAGTAGAGCGGCGTGTAGTCGGTCAGCTTTCCCCGCGCGATGATCACGCCCCCGGCGTGCATGCCGATATTGCGCGTCAGGCCCTCCAGCGGCCGGGCCAAGTCGATCAGGGCGTGGATTTCCTCGTCGGTGTCGTAGCGCTCCTTGAAGGCCGGCTCATTCTCGAGCGTACGGTCCAGCGACCAGGGATCCACCGGATTGAACGGGATCATCTTGGAGAGGTTGTCGCAGACGCTATAGGGCATCTCCAGCACCCGCCCCACGTCGCGCACGACGGCCTTCGCGCCCAGCGTACCGAAGGTCGCGATCTGGCTCACGGCGTCACGGCCATACTTTTCCTTGACGTATTCGATGACCCGCTCGCGATTGTCCTGGCAGAAATCCACGTCGAAGTCGGGCATCGAGACGCGTTCGGGATTCAGAAATCGCTCGAACAGCAGGTCGTAGCGCAGCGGGTCCAGATCCGTGATCCCGAGACTGAATGCCACCAGCGAACCGGCGCCCGAGCCCCGGCCCGGCCCGACCGGCACGCCATGGCTCTTGCCCCAGTTGATGAAGTCCTGCACGATCAGGAAGTAGCCCGGAAAACCCATGCCCACGATCACCTGGCATTCGCGATCCAGCCGCTCCTGATAGGTGGGCATCTGGCGCGCGCGCTCCTGTGCATCGGGATAGAGCTGCGCCATGCGCCGCACCAGACCCTCGTTGGCGAGCTTCACCATGTAGTCGTCCAGCGAGACACCATCCGGCGTCGGGAATAGCGGCAGCTGCGGGTGTCCCAGCGACAGCGTCAGGTTGCAGCGGCGCGCGATCTGTACGGTATTGGCAATCGCCGACGGCACGTCGGCAAAGCGGCGCGCCATCTCGGCGCTGTCGGGCATGTACTGTTCCGCGGTGAACCGCCGCACCCGCCTGGGGTTACCCAGAAGTTCGCCCTCGGCAATGCAGACTCGCGCCTCGTGCGCCCGAAAATCGCCGGGGGCGATGAACTGGATCGGATGCGTCGCCACCACCGGCAACCCGCAGTCGGCGGCCAGGCGCAGCGCGGCCTGCACATAGGATTCATCCTGCTCGAAGCCGGCACGCTGCAATTCGATGAAGAAACTGCCCGGGAAGTCCGCGGACCACTGGCTTGCAAGCTGCCGGGCATCGTCGGTGCGTCCGGCTTCGAGGGCGTAGCCCACATCCCCCATGCGTCCGCCCGACAGCACGATCAGGCCGCGCCTGCCGTTCAACCATTCCCGCTGGAGCTCGGCCTTGTCCAGATGAACGTTCTCGATCCAGGCGCGGGTCAGCAGCTCGCACAGTTCCAGATAGGAATCGTGGCCCGTGGCCAGCAGCAGGACGCGAAACGGCTTGTCGGGGTCCGCTGGATTCTGCAACCACGCATCGCAACCGGCGATCGGCTTGATGCCGGCCTTGCGTGCCGCCTTGTAGAACTTGATCCACCCGAACAGGTTGGCCAGATCGGTGATGGCCATGGCCGGCTGGCCAAAGTCATTCGCGCGCTGGATCAGATCGGGAATGCGGGCGATGCTGTCCACGACGGAGAATTCCGAGTGGCTGCGCAAATGCACGAACAAGGGAGATCGGGGGGTCATCGTCATGCCGCGATTGTACCGATGCACTAGCGCGGCAGGGTCGACCAGGCCTTCTGCAGGCGCTTGACCGACACCGGAAACGGGGTGCGGAGGGTCTGCGCAAACAACGCCACGCGCAGTTCCTCGAGCTGCCAGCGAAAGGCCTGCAACCGGGCATCCGGCGCTCCTTTGCGCTGCGCCACGGCGCGCTGCCAGGGGGCCGACAAGGCCGAGACATCCGCCATCAACCGCGCATCACGAGCGGGGTCCTGCCGCAACTTCTCGATGCGCATCTGCGCCGCCTTCAGGTAACGTGGTACGTGCTTGAGGTGCTCGGCCGGGGTGTCGCGCACGAACCATTTTCCCACCAGCGCCCCCAGCTGCTGAGCGATGTCCCCCGCGGCGTCCGGCCAGGGTCTGGCCTGCGGGAGCTTCTTCTGCAGGGCCGCGCGCTCGGTCAGGATGCCCGCCGCCAGCCGCGCCAGTTCCTGGGCCAGCAGGCTCAGCCGCGCACGACCCTCCTGACAGCGCTGCTCGAAGCCGGCATTGTCCTCGGGCCAGGGGTCGGCCAGGCAGGCCTGGTCAAGAGCTGCATCGATGATCTGAGCGCGCAGCTCCGGTTGGGTGCCCAGGTCCATGTACAGCATGGCCGTACGGGTCAAATCCGGCAAATTCTTTTCCAGATACCGCACCTGTTCGCGCAAGGCCAGACAAAACAGGCGTCGCAATCCAACGGCGTGGACTCGCCGCGCCTCCTGGGGGTCGTCGAACACATCCAGGTCGCAGGCGTCGCCCCGGTCGCGCAACGCCGGGAAGCCCACCAGGGATTGGCCGCCACGACGGATCTCGAGCAGCTCGGGAAGGCGCCCGAAAGTCCAGCCGGTCAGCCCTTCGTGGTCCAGCACGCGCGCAGCCTCCCGGTCGTGCGCCGCGAGCTTCTGAAAGGACGCCTGGGCCTGGCGCCCGTGCTCAGCGCGCAGTTGGTCCAGATTGCGGCCGCCCGACAGCATGCGTCCATGCTCGTCCACGATCTTGAAGTTCATGGACAGGTGGGCCGGCAGCGTTTCCAGCTTGAAATCGGCGGGCTGCACACGCACCCGGCAATGCTCCTGGATATCTTGGGCGAGCGCAGCGAGCAGGCTCATGCCGGGGTCGGCCGCACGTTCGAACCAGCGCTCGTGAAACCCGGCGGCATAGTCCGGCAACGGGACGCACGCCCGGCGTAACTTCTGCGGCAGGGATTTCAGCAGCAGATGGACCTTTTCCTTCAACATGCCGGGCACCAGCCATTCACAACGCGCCGCATCGATCTGATTCAGGGCGAACAAAGGAACGGTGAGCGTCATGCCGTCGCGCAGCGAACCGGGCTCGAAGTGGTAGTCCACCGCCAGTTCCGTGCCGCCCCATACCAACTGGCGCGGGAATACATCCGTCGTCACTCCGGCGGCATCGTGCCGCATCAGATCGTCACGGGAAAGCTTCAGGCGCGCACTGGCCGCCGCATCCAGCGTGCCATACCAAGCCTCCAGCGTCGCCGTCTGGCAGACGTCGGCCGGAAGCTGCTGATCATAGAAGGCGTAGATCAGTGCGTCATCGACCAGGATGTCGGGCCTGCGGCTTTGATGCTCCAGCCGCTCGATGGAAGCAATCAACCGCCGATTGTGCGCCACGAATGGCAATCGGGTTTCGATATCGCCGGGCACCAGCGCATCCCGGATGAAGATTTCGCGCGCCGCCGCCGGGTCCACCCGGCCGTAGTGCACGCGCCGCCCCGTGTAGACTGGAAGCCCATGGACCGTACCGCGCTCGTTGGCCACGACTTGGCCGGCTTTCTTTTCCCACCGCGGATCGGACCAGGCCCGGCGCAACAGATGAGCCCCCGCGCGCTCCACCCAGGTGGGCTCGATCTGCGCCACACAACGGGCGTACAGCCGCGTGGTTTCCACCAGTTCAGCCGCCAGGACCCAGCGTCCTGCCTTCTTCTGCAGCGGCGACCCGGGGTGGATGGCGAAACGGATGTCCCGGGCTCCCTGATACAGATTGCCGTTCTCCGTTTTCATCCCGATGTTGCCCAGCAGGCCCGCCAGCAAGGCCAGATGGATCTGCTCGCGCGTGGCTGGGGTCTGGTTCAGACGCCAGCCCTGCTCGCGCGCCAGCGTCAGCAGTTGCACATGCGTGTCATGCCATTCGCGCAGCCGCACCGGCGACAGAAACTTGGCGCGCAACTGGTCTACCAGCTTGCGCTGCGACGCCTTGTGGGTGACCTGCTCCTGGTACCAGCTCCAGAGCTTCAACCAGGCCAGGAATTCCGACTGCTTGTCGTTGAACTGAGCATGGGCGTTGTCGGCCGCCTCGCGCGCCTGCATGGGCCGTTCGCGCGGATCCTGGATCGACAGCGCGGAAGCGATCACCAGGATCTCGGTCAGGCACTGCTGCTCGTGTGCGGCGAAGATCATGCGCGCAATCCGCGGGTCGACCGGCAGTCGCGACAGGGAACGCCCCACCGGCGTGAGATGGTTGTGCTCATCGAGCGCACCCAGCTCCTGCAGCAATTGGTAGCCGTCGGCGATGGCCCGCCCGGTCGGGGGCTCGACAAAGGGGAACGCCTCGATGTCATCCAGGCGCAAGGCCTTCATGCGCAAGATGACCGAGGCCAGCGAGGAACGCAGGATTTCCGGATCGGTAAAGGCGGGCCGCTGCTTGAAATCGTCTTCCCCGTACAGGCGCACGCAGACGCCGGGGCCCAGCCTTCCGCAGCGGCCTGCGCGCTGATTGGCCGAGGCCTGACTGATGGGCTCGATGTGGAGCTGCTCGACCTTGCTGCGCCAGGAATAGCGTTTGACGCGTGCCAGGCCGCTGTCCACCACGTAGCGGATTCCCGGCACCGTCAGCGAGGTTTCCGCAACGTTGGTGGCCAGGACGATGCGACGGGAATTGCCGCGCGGATGAAAGATCTGTTCCTGCTCGGCGCGCGACAGCCGGGCATACAGGGGCAGCACCAGCGCCCCCGTGGGATGGCGCTTGCGTAGCGCTTCCGCGCATTCGCGGATCTCGCGCTCACCCGGCAAAAAGACCAGGACATCGCCCGTGCCGTGGCGGGCACACTCGTCCACCCCGTCCACGACCGCATCCACCAGGTCGCGCTCTTCGTCGCCGCGATCGACCGCCGGATCGGCTCCCCCAGCGACGGGCTCCTGCAACACCGGG